>JAYTOF010000137.1:0-5319 GCA_043747955.1 Chitinophagaceae bacterium | reverse complement strand
AGATTGATAAAGCCGATCTTGAAATGAAAGACTGTGATTTTGATAAAGGCGCCGAAGCACTTACTTTGATCGCCTGGGGAAATATGTATTACGATCGTGGGATTACCGGCGTTTCCTTCCTGAATACCATTTATGAGAAGCGGGTGCGTATCAAGATACTTAAGGAGAGTGGCCTGGGTTATGCCAATATTACCATCCCCTACTATGATCATAATAATGAAGAAAAGATTGTTAAGATAGATGCATCAACCTATAATGTAGATGAAAATGGAAAAGTAAGGATTACAGATGTTACCAAAAGCTCCATCTACACCAAAAGGATCAATAAATTTTACAGCGAAATGATCATTGCATTTCCCGAAGTTAAAGTGGGCAGTGTTATCGAGTACAAATATAAAATGGAGAGAAGAACTGACCAGGACCTGAAAAACTGGAATTTTCAGGGAAGAATTCCGGTGCAGTACAGCGAGTACCAGATCAATATTCCCATGTTTTATAAGTTTTCGGTAAATCCGAATATTGTGGATGAAATAGAAGTAAAAGAAAAGGTCATTGATGACCTCATCACAACAAATGATGGGGTGTTAAATACAGAAACGCTTAAGAAGAATTTCATCATGCGCAACCTCGTTGGATTAAAAGAGGAACCGTTTATGGGTTCGGTAAAAGATTATCAGCAGCGGCTTGAGTTTCAGTTATCGAAAATAGATTATGGTGGAGGAAAAATTTTAGACCTGCGAGCAAAATGGAGTGATGTAGTAAGTAACCTGATGACAAATAATTATTTTGGAAAGCAGCTTGAGTGGGAACCAAAAGGCACCGGGGCAGTTATTGCTGAGGCAAAACTGGTACCGGATCTGGAAAACAGGATGAAATTTATTTATAATTATGTAAGAAATAATATGAGTTGGGACGGGGATGAAACGATCTACTCCTATAACGGAACAAACGCTGCCTTTGAAAAAAAGACCGGCAATACCGGGGATATAAACCTTTTATTAACCTGTTTGCTGAATAAAGCTGATATAAATGCGGTACCCATTTTATTCAGTACCCGGGACAATGGTTTGGTTAAAAAAGATTTTCCCTTTGTAGACCAGTTTAATATGGTGATGGCTTATGTAAAAGTAAACAACCGGTATCTTGTACTGGATGCAACGGATAAAATAACCTATTATAAACTTGTACCTGAAAAAGTGGTAAATACAAACGGGTTTATTGTTGAAGGCGAAAAAAGCAGGTGGACAGAAATACTTTCGGGGAAATATAAATACAAAGTGATGGCAGCTGTTCATGGTGATATCAATGAAGCAGGTATAATGAAAGGTAATTGCCTGGTGAACTGTTATGATTATGCAAGGGTACAACGCTGCAAAAGCTTTTATAAAAGTAAAGAAAAATTTAAAGAGGAATATTTTAACAGTCCGAACACCGCTGTAAAAATTGAGGATTTTACAGTTAATAATGCAGATATTGATTCATTACCTCTTGAGCAAAAAGTAGAATTCAGTGCTGCTTTAAACAGTTCGGGCGATTACCGTTACTTTACCATTAATCTTTTCTCAGACCTGGATAATAATCCGTTTGTGGCAGACGATCGTATTTCTGACGTAGACTTTGGTTTTCTTCAGGATTATACGATTTTTGGAAATTATACTATTCCTGCCGATTATGTTTTTGACGGGTTACCGGAAAGTATGACCATGGTAATGCCGGATAACAGTATAATTTTTACCCGCACAGTGATGGCCGAAGGCAACCTGTTAAATGTGCGTATCAGCCTGGAATTTAAGCGATCGTTTTATTCAATGACGGCCTACCCGGAATTTAAAGAGTTTTATAAAAAATTATTTGCCAGATTAAATGAGCAGGTAGTGATTAAAAAGAAAGCCACCCCATGAAAAAATTTATTTGTACCCTGGTATCTGTATCTTTTCTTTCAGCAGGATCTGCCCAATCGGGTAACTTCAGTATTGCTTCTATTCCAGACAGCATGAAGAAAAATGCCAATTCTGTACTACGGGAAGAGCGGCTGGAATTTGAAGTAAGATCTGTTGATAAAGCTTATTACAATATTCATAAGGTAATTACCATACTTAATGAAGCAGGTAAAAGCGAATTATTTTTTTATGAATTCTCGGATAAGTTCCATTCACTGGAAGAGGTAAGCATTGAATCATTTGATAGCCATAACAGTACCAGGCGTAAATTCACAAAATCAGATCTTACCAAACAATCAACAGGCGAAGGCCTGGTTCCGGATGGTAAAGTTTATTACCTGGATATTCCTGCCACCGGCTACCCTGTAACCATTATAACCGATTATACGATAAAAATGAACGGGCTGTTAAATTATCCCGATTACCAGTTGCAGGTTCCCGAACAGTCAGTTGAAAATTCTGTGTTCATTGCAAAAGTCCCGTCAGATCTTGATCTGCGGTACAAATCAAAAAATACATTACTTGCCCCGGTTATCAGTGAAGCAGGAAAATATAAAACCTATACCTGGGCTGTAAAAAATTTAACCGCAATAGAAAATGAAGAAGGGTCGGTAAGTGCAGAAAGCAGGTTCCCAAAAATATTAATATCGCCCGTTAAATTTGAACTTGATGGATACCAGGGAGACATGGGCAGCTGGCAAAGTTTTGGAAAATGGTATGGGGCATTGGCGAAAGATGCCATAAATCTTTCTGAGGAAAGAAAAATATTTTTTAATGAAATGGTCAAAAATATTCCGGATGATATAGAAAAAATTAAAGCCCTTTACAGCTATTTACAAAATAACTTTCGCTATGTAAGTATTCAACTGGGCATCGGGGGCTTTAAACCTTTTGCTGCAGACTTTGTTGATAAAAAAAAATATGGCGATTGTAAGGCACTCAGCAATTATATGCAGGCTTCTTTACAGGCTATCGGTTTAAAAAGTTACCAGGCATTGATAAATGCTTCTTACAATAAGGAACCGGTTGATCCGGATTTTCCACACAATAGTTTTAACCATGTTATTATTTGTGTACCTATGGAAAAAGATACGGTGTGGCTGGAATGTACAAGTACAACAAATGAATTTGGCAAATTGGGAACATTTACTGAGAACAGAAATGCTTTATTGATAACTGAAGAGGGTGGAAAATTAGTAGCCACCCCTGTAAGCAAGGCCGCTGAGAACAGGTTTGGCTGTAGTTCTGTTATAAATTTACATGAAGATGGTTCTGGTACAGCAACTGTACAGCTTACCGCAACGGGCGAATATAAACAGGATTTTTTAAACTATATTTTTGATCAGAAGAAAGATGCACAAAAAAAATACCTGGTAAATGACTTAGGGTTTTTACAGCCGGATGATTTTACCATTTATTCTGATAAAGGAAATAAGCAGGTACCGGTAACACTGCAGCTGGAATTTGAAAAGATACCTGATTTTTCTGCAGGCAATAAACAATTCCTGAATCCCCGCATTTATAAAATATGGAGCCATGCTTTACCCAAGGCAGAAAACCGGACACAGGATTTTTATTTTCACCGCCCGTTCATTAAAACTGATACCACCATTTATAAACTGCCCGAAGGATTTACTGTAGAAACATTGCCCGGGGCTAAAGATTTAAAATTTGAATCCGGTACTTTTAAGTGTACTTATACCTTTGATGAAAAACAAAAAAGTATCATAATCATGTCGAGGCTGGAGCTTACCACTATTAAAATTACGGCAGCAAAATTTCCGGCAGCAAAAAAATTCTTTAATGAGGTTCTGGGTGAATATACCGGAAAGATTGTGATTAAGAAATTATAAGATTCCGTTTAGGCTCCCACCCTTTTCAAATAACCTGTTGATCTTATTTTCTGTGCCGGCATCTTTTTCTACCGGAGGTGCATGATGTGGTTTTATCCGGGCATCAAACACCAATGGGCCATTACAGCCCCAGTGTTTATTTTCTGTAAAACTGGCAATACCATACATATCATGTGATGGGTTGCAGCGGGTAAAAGTTACCCATAAAAAATTATTCAGTTTGTCACTTACAAAATCTGAATCGTCGCAAACGATAATGACCGGAATATTTTTTAACTGATCACTGAATGTTGAACATTGTTCATTGAGTATTTCTATATCTTTTTCAGCAGATGAATAATCTGTAAATGATTTTGTTTGCAATGCAATTATACCGGGGATTACCAGTTTCGGATTTTCAAAATCCATTAAATTTTTTACAGGTTCAGGAATAGAATTTCCCAATTCCCGGATCGGATCACCATAAGCAGCCAATACCACTTTACTTCCACTGTTTATATTTGTGCCTGAATAATCTAAAGTATCAATGGTGGTGTTGGTGTAAAAATGAATATCCCTGCTCAGGTTGATTCGTTGTAAAAAATAATTAAAGAAGGCTTCAATATCATTTGCACTTAATTTATTATCCTCATCAGCAGTAATGAATAAAAATTTGGCCAGGCTCAATTGCCCTGTTCCCAAAATATGATTGGCAATGGTTAAAATTTCAGCAGGTTGTTTGGTTGGCATATAGGGTGTGTACCTTTCGCTGCCAATAGCCAGCAGCAAAGGATGAACGCCTGCTGCATCAACAGCATGCACTTCTTTTAAACCCGGTATTTCCTGTTGCAGGGCTTTGCCGGTCATTTTATGTATCAGTTGACCAAAGCTCGTATCTTCCTGGGGTGGCCGTCCAACAACCGTAAATGGCCAGATGGCATTTTTTCTTGCATAAACTTTATGTACTTTCATTACCGGAAAATCATGTTTCAGGCTGTAATACCCCAAATGATCTCCAAAAGGGCCTTCAGGTTTGTTGCTATGCGGATAAACCTCACCGGTTATTACAAAATCAGCATCGGTGCTTATACAAAATTTATCTTCATAAGAATACCTGAATCTTCTTCCACCCAAAACACCTGCAAAAGTCATTTCACTGATTCCTTCGGGTAGAGGCATCACAGCTGCCACACTATGCGCGGGAGGGCCGCCAATAAATACACTGACTTTTAAAGGCGAACCATTTTTATTTGCTTTGTTTTGGTGCACTCCAATTCCCCGGTGCAGCTGGTAATGCAAACCCACTTCTTCATTTGGTTCATATTCATTGCCCGATAATTGAATACGGTACATGCCCATGTTCGCATGCATGATGCCCGGCTTATCTATATCTTCTGTATATACCTGTGGCAGGGTAACAAAGGCACCTCCATCCATTGGCCAGTGCTGAATTTGAGGTATGTCTGAAATTTTTATCTCTTCATATAAAACAGGCCTGCTCAACGGGTTTTTAAGAGGCAGTGCTTTAAGGGCAGCTAATCCTGCAC
>JAYTOF010000136.1:0-1620 GCA_043747955.1 Chitinophagaceae bacterium | reverse complement strand
GTTTTTATCTTTTGGGCATTTGCTGTAAGCGAGGCAAAAACTAAAGCCAGAATTACAAAAGACCCGGTTAAAATTTTCATATAAAAGGCTGTTTTAAGGTGATTATTGAATAAAAGTATAAAAAAATCCGGCAATAAAAATACCCAATGCCCACAAATTTACAGTATTACGCTTTTTATAACTTCATGCCATGGAAAGGCAAAAAATTAAAATTTGAAATCTTTATTCTATTTTTACCTGAATAGTTGCCAAACATTATAATTGCTGATAAAATTCGGACTATGGTACATGTAGGAGATAGGGCGCTTTCTTTGGATAATTTCTCTGATATTCTGTATAAAGACAAGAAAGTATCCCTGGACAGGCTGGCTGTTGAAAAAGTGGATGTGAATTTCAGCTTTTTAAAGAAATTTTCCTCAAACAAGCTTATATATGGCATTAATACAGGCTTTGGCCCTATGGCCCAGTATAAGGTTAGCGAAGAGAACATGCTGCAGCTTCAGTACAACCTCATCAGGAGCCACAGCTCCGGGGGTGGTAATTTAATGAACCCCATATTGGTTAAAGCGGTAATGGTAGCCCGGTTGAACAGTTTAATGCAGGGATATTCGGGGGTTCATCCCGAAGTAACGGAACTGCTTAAAGAACTTATCAATAAAAATGTAACTCCATCCATCTACGAGCACGGGGGTGTTGGCGCCAGCGGCGATCTGGTTCAGCTTGCACACCTGGGCCTGGTACTAATCGGAGAAGGGGAAGTTATTTATGAGGGGGAAGTTCAACCAACAGATAAAGTATTTTCTAAATTAAAGATAAAGCCGCTTGCGATCCATATTCGTGAAGGCCTGGCCATACTGAACGGCACTTCTGCCATGACGGGTATTGGGATGGTAAATATTATCCAGGCACAAAAATTACTTGAATGGTCGGTTATGTTATCGGCCATGATCAATGAAATTGTAGAAGCATTTGATGACCATTATTCTTACGAATTGAACGTGGTAAAACATCATAAGGGACAAAATAAGATCGCTGCCCAGCTTCGTGATATTCTGAAGGACAGTAAAATGATCAGGAACCGTTCGGAACATTTATATAATCCTGAAAAACTTGACCAGGAAGTTTTCCAGGATAAGGTTCAGGAGTATTATTCGTTGAGATGTGTAACCCAGGTATTAGGACCTATTTACGATACCATTTGCCAGGCAGAAAAAGTGGTGGTAGATGAATTGAATTCTGTAAACGATAACCCGGTAATTGATCATGAAAACCAGAATATTTTTCATGGCGGAAATTTTCATGGCGATTATGTTTCGCTGGAGATGGATAAACTTAAAATTGCCATCACCAAATTATCTATGCTTAGCGAAAGACAGTTGAATTATTTGCTTAATGAAAAGCTAAACCAAAAGTTTCCACCCTTTGTTAACCTGGGTGTACTGGGCTTTAATTTTGGTATGCAGGGCATGCAGTTTACTGCTACGTCAACTGTGGCCGAAAATCAGACAATGTCTTTTCCCATGTATGTACACAGCATACCCAATAACAACGATAACCAGGATATTGTAAGCATGGGATGCAATGCAGCTTTAATGACCAAAAGGGTTATTGATAATTCTT
>JAYTOF010000135.1:0-2302 GCA_043747955.1 Chitinophagaceae bacterium | reverse complement strand
TTTCAAATACGAAAACAACGTAAATTTGTATCAGAATGATTGAATAAACTGTAATGAAGATAAAATCCATATTGGCAAAGCCCTTTGCCGGATATATTTATAAGCAGATCAGGAAAGGAATGGAAACGGCTGAAGCTGACCAACTGACCGTTTTTCATCAACTGATCAAAGTTGGCTCAAAAACAGTTTTTGGAAAAGATCATGATTTTGACTGCATTAAAACCTATGAAGATTTTGTAAAGCAGGTCACGCTGAGGGACTATGAAGCTTTTAAACCTTACATCGAAAAAATAAAACAGGGCACACAAAATGTTTTATGGAGAGGGCTACCCCTTTATCTTTCCAAAACAAGTGGTACAACCAGTGGTGTAAAATATATACCGATCACCAAAGACTCCATTCCTAATCATATCAATACCGCGAGGAATGCTTTATTATGTTACATGGCTGAAACAGGCAATACAAAATTTGCAGATGGCAAATTAATATTTTTAAGCGGCTCCCCGGTTTTAGAAAGAGTGGGAGGCATACCTACAGGAAGATTAAGCGGCATTGTGAATCATCATATTCCAAAATATTTAAGATCGAATCAGTTACCATCATTTACTACCAATTGTATTGACGAATGGGAAGAAAAACTGGATAAGATCGTTGAAGAGACCATTGACCAGGACATGACCCTCATCAGCGGTATCCCGCCATGGATGCAGATGTACTTTGACAGGCTGACAGAAAAAAGCGGTAAAAAAGTTGGAGAGCTGTTTCCAAATTTTAATGTAATGGTACAGGGTGGTGTAAATTTTGAACCTTATAAGACAAAACTTTTTGAAAGCATAGGTCGGAAAATTGATTGTATTGAATTGTTTCCGGCCAGTGAAGGTTTTTTTGCATTCCAGGATTCTCAAAATGCAGAAGGATTATTACTGAATACAAACAGTGGGATATTTTTTGAGTTTGTACCTGCCGCTGAAATATTCAATGAAAACCCAACCCGGTTAACTTTGAAAGAGGTGCGGGTAGGAGAGAACTATGCTTTGATCATTAACAGTAATGCCGGTTTATGGGGATACAATATCGGTGATACCATTAAATTTGTTTCCACTTCTCCTTACCGTGTTGTAGTCACCGGCCGTACCAAACATTTTATTTCTGCATTTGGTGAGCATGTGATCAGCGAAGAAGTTGAAGCTGCATTATTACAGGCATCCGCTGAAGAGAATATTCCGATCACTGAATTCACAGTGGCACCAAAAATATCAACCGATGCCGGTAAAAGCTATCATGAGTGGTTCATTGAATTTGAAAATACACCTGCCGATATGATCGGGTTTTCAAAAAAAGTAGATGATAATCTCCGGAAAAAAAATGTGTATTACGATGATCTTGTTGGCGGAAATATACTTCAGCAATTGAAAATATCTCCTGTTAAAAAGAATGGATTTATTGATTATATGAAAAGTATAGGCAAACTTGGCGGGCAGAATAAAGTACCCAGGCTGAGTAATGACAGGAAGATCGCTGAAGAACTTAAGAAGTTTGTCAATTAAAGAATAAAACCGGTCTATTGGGTTTTAAAATATTTTTTTGTCCATTGTTTTCAAAATAATATACATTTGCGTTGATAAATACAACAAAATAAAAGTTGAACATAGCACAGTTACATAGCATAAACACAAATTTTCCCTTTACGGGTATGTTGTATACTATGGAGAACCTGCTTGTTTTTATACCCCTATCCCGACGTGGATGCTGATAGGACGAGTAGCTAAAACCTGCCCCTGTCAGTGAAAAAATTCTCCGAAAATTTCCAGTAACATTCTTTTTCATTTATTTCAATTTTCAACAATTGGAAAACAGTAACATTATAATTAGGGTAGCAACAGCAGCGGATAGTCATTACGCCTCAACCATAACCGGCGAAATGGCATCCTCGGCACAAGCCCGTGGTACAGGTATTGCCAAACGAACACCGGAATATGTTGAGCAAAAAATAATTGAAGGTAAATCTGTTATTGCCGTAACCACCGGTGGTGAATGGGTTGGGTTTTGCTATATAGAAGTTTGGGAACACAACAAATTTGTTGCCAACAGTGGATTGATCGTTTCACCCCCTTACCGTAAAACCGGGATAGCCAAATCAATTAAAAAAAGGATTTTTGAACTAAGCAGGGAAAAATATCCGGATTCAAAAATATTTGGATTAACAACCGGACTTGCGGTGATGAAAATCAACTCAGATCTTGGGTATGAACCCGTAACCTATTCAGAACTTACTACCGATGAACAGTTTTGGGCAGGCTGT
>JAYTOF010000134.1:0-4355 GCA_043747955.1 Chitinophagaceae bacterium | reverse complement strand
GTTCGGTCAGGCGGTATCCGGCAACTTCTGTAATCTTTTCATCTGCCTGCCCCATTGATTTCGCTTATTTACCGAAGAAGAAACTAATTCTGTTTTTATGTTTCCTTTACTTAGCCATTTTTTTTCTTCCCATAAGCTCCAGGCCATATTTTATAGGCACGGCGAAGGATATGGCCGCACCACCAGCCGAGGCACCTGCATAATAAATCCCCACTACATTACCTTTGTCATCAAACATTGGCCCTCCGCTGTTTCCTGCACCTGTAGCATTAATGGTGAGCTGGTAAGAGTCACCAAACCCACTATAGGTGAGGTTTTTATCGGATGATGCCGGTATAACCCTGCCCACATTCCCTGTTGTTACGGTTGGGGTTGGCATGGTGGTATATTGAGGTTGGGGATTGAAAGGATCGTTTGATTTACGAACTACAAATTCTTCCGGTGCAACACCGGGGTATCCCATTACAGTAACTATCTGTCCCGGTTTAATTTCATCATAGCTGTCTTTCATGGTCACTTTAGATAAGGACTCAGGTATATCGATCTTAAGCATGGCTACATCATGTTCATCAGAAGGCGTTACCGAAGCAGCAGGCCGGCGAAGAACCGTATTAGCAAAAACTACATTCATATAAGTATTTCTTCCTTTTATTGAACCCTGATTTATCTGGCGCCCACCTACCATAGTTGCATTTGCCGGTACATAACCCGATACCTGTTGTTGCATAATCGATATTCCCGGAACCATTTGCGGCCTGCCATTTACCATTTGAACAAGTACACCGGGAAATGCATAATTCCTGAAATTATACCGGGTGTTCCAACTTGCCCCAACATGGCGGTTGGTAAGAATAAAGCCATCTTCAGAAACAATAAAACCGGTACCACTTGCTCCGGCAATTCCAATTTGAACACCTATCTGAACATTTCTCTTTACATCCAGGTATGGTTCAATTTCTCCCCGGCCATTTTCAATATACATGGCCATATAATTTATTTGTCCGGCATTATCTTTTATAGGCATATATACATGCCATAATTCATCACTTGTATTTGCATCAAATATCTGCCAGCCAAATTCAATCTGTACAACCCGGTCTTCGTTTTCTTTTGAGATCTGCTCGGGTGTTTTTTTACCTGCTGTTGATGAATCCTGAACAGTTACAATGGTAGTCTTATCCCCAAATATTTTATCTTTAAAAAAATAGCCCCCTGCACCCAGTGCAACTAAGATACCAGCCAGTACTATTGCCATTTTGCCCGATGATTTTTTTCTTTCTGCCACCAGCATTCTTTCAACAGTCTGTTTTCCCAAACCAACTTTTGCAGGTTCAGCATCTGGTATCAGCTCTACTGCTGAAATTGTTGTTGCTTTTATTGAAGTTGGTATCTCTACCATTCTTGTTGCTGCCATCATATCCTGCGGACGTGGATAAATATCGAATGAAAACACAGGGCCATTTAACCCCAATTGTACTTCGTCGCCCACTTCTAAAGCTACACTGCCTTTTACCTTGTTCTTATTTACAAATATTCCATTACGGCTGTTATTATCCCTTATTTCAAACCGGGGCGGGTCATCACTCAGCTTCACGATCTTTCCATGCTCACGGCTAACAATAATTTCCTGTTCCGGATCAAACTGAATATCACTTCCGGTAGTGCGCCCGATCGATAACTCGGACTTGCTAAAATCAAATTCTTCAACCTGGTTGGCTTTGGTACCGGATATATGCCTGATGACATATCTTTCAATAGTAGTGCTCATGTTGTTTGGTTTTGGTTTTATTATTTAAAAGAATTGTTTCCGGGTTTTTAAGGATACCTTTATTATAAACCCAACAGGTTCTAATACACAGGAAAATGGAAGAAGAATCAGGAGAAGCCGGATAGTTCATTAAACCAACAGTCTGCTATTCTTAATATGATACTTTAAAAAGGAACGCACTGATTACTCATAGAATAAGATATATTTAACAAAGGAAGGGATTGATTAATTAAATATAAGGATAATCAATATAATAATAAATATTTTACACTTTAATTTTACATATCACTCCCGATTTCAGACAGCCTGTACAAAGAGAAATAAGGGTTTTATGTAACCTGCCAAACCCTGCAATTTAAAATGCTTTCTAAAATAACTGTAACCAACCTGGTTTAAACAACATATCATATATAATCCGTTTCAGGTAAAAAAAATCAGATACCGTTTTTTTTATCAATCTTTTATACTTTTGTATATGTTATTTTAACTAACAAATGTTAGTTTTTAATGTTATTTTTACAACTTAAAACATAAAGGATGGCCATTCAGGATCTAGAAAAAATATTCCAGGATAAGATCGATAATGAAATAAAAATTGAGCCTAAAGACTGGATGCCGGATGCATACCGCAAAACAAATATCCGTCAGATAAGTCAGCATGCGCATAGTGAAATTGTGGGTATGCTGCCCGAAGGCAACTGGATATCAAGAGCACCCTCTTTAAAAAGAAAAGCAATACTCATTGCAAAAGTGCAGGATGAGGCAGGACATGGATTATATTTATACTCATCAGCTGAAACTTTAGGCAGCTCACGTGATGAAATGATTGCCGATCTGCACAGCGGTAAGGCAAAATATTCTTCCATCTTTAATTATCCATCTTTAACCTGGGCAGATATGGGTGCCATTGGCTGGCTGGTTGATGGTGCTGCCATTTTAAACCAGGTAATGTTGTGCCGTACATCCTACGGACCTTATGCAAGGGCCATGGTGAGAATCTGCAAGGAAGAAAGTTTTCACCAACGCCAGGGATTTGAATCGTTACTGGTTTTAAGTAAAGGAAGCAATGAACAAAAAGCCATGTGCCAGGATGCGATAAACCGATGGTGGTGGCCCAGCCTCATGATGTTCGGGCCAAAGGATTCAGAATCTACCAACAGCGATCAGAGTATGAAGTGGAAAATAAAAAGAAAAACCAATGATGAGCTGCGTCAGCAATTTGTTGATATGATTGCTTTACAAATAAAGGTATTGGGTATGCATTTACCCGATGCTGATTTAAAATGGAATGAAAAAAGAAAGCATTATGACTTTGGTGAAATAAACTGGGATGAATTCTGGAATGTGGTAAAAGGAAACGGCCCCTGTAACAAACAGCGCCTGGCTGCCAGAAATAAAGCACATGCTGAAGGAACCTGGGTAAGGGAAGCCGCATCAGCATACGCTGATAAAAAAGCAAAACGTACCAAAAAGGAAGCAGCTTAATTTATTTACAAACCAATTTTTTTTAAAATGAATATTCAAATTAAAAAATATTATTACGGCGATATACCCGAAGATAATACCGGAGGCTATGAATTGAAAGACTCCAAAACTCCTCCCTTGAGGGATGGACGTTCCTGGCCTTTATGGGAAGTCTTTGTACGCAGCAAACAGGGGCTTGATCATAAGCATGTTGGCAGCCTTCATGCAACTGATGCGGCCATGGCCATTGAAAATGCAAGGGACGTGTATACCCGCAGGCAGGAGGGCGTAAGTATCTGGGTGGTTGAAAGTAAATATATTCATGCCACCAACCCCGATGAAGCAGAGAGTTTATACGAACCCGCTGAAGATAAAATATACAGGCATCCTGCTTTTTATCAACTGCCTGATGAGGTAAACCATATGTAACAGGAATTTATACAAACCGTATCATGAACTAAAAGTTGCTGCAGAAAACGGTAACCCGGTAATTAAAATGACTTAAAAAACAAACGAATCAAAAACCCGATCGGAAATTCTGATTTCCAGATTACTAATTATTTAAATGACCGCTTCTTTAATACAATATATACTTCACCTCGCAGATAACAGCCTGATCCTTGCACAACGTAACAGCGAATGGTGCGGTCATGGCCCGGTACTGGAACAGGATATTGCCATAACAAATATTTCACTTGACCTGCTGGGCCAATCAAGAAATTTTTACCAATATGCTGCACAATTAATTAATGAATCAAAAATACCGGAAGGGGCTGGGGGTGAGTTCACCGAAGACTCACTGGCTTATTTAAGAACAGAAAGGGAATTTAAAAACTGTTTGCTGGTTGAGCAACTTAATGGCGACTGGGCACAAACTGTTTTACGCCAGTTTTTTTTCAGTGCTTATCAATTTCTGCTTTATGAAAAATTAAAGCATCATGCAGATGAACAACTTTCTGCCATTGCTGCCAAAGCATTAAAGGAAGTTACTTATCACCTGCGATGGAGCAGTGAATGGGTAATTCGCCTGGGAGATGGGACTGAAGAAAGCCATCAACGCATGTTGAAAGCTATTGATGAACTGTGGAGATACACCGGTGAATTATTTATTGCTACTGATTAC
>JAYTOF010000133.1:0-6939 GCA_043747955.1 Chitinophagaceae bacterium | reverse complement strand
GTTTGGAAAGATTTTATTTCCGAAACTTACCCGGGAAATGATGCGCCTGTAAAAAGAAAATATATTGCCATGCTGATGAATCACCTGGCCATTGATCCTTTTATTTTGGAAGTGGATCTTAACGGGAAAATAAAATAAAACAGTATCCTGTCCATATTTTAATATCCCGTTTGTGATTTCACATCTACTGCATCCCTCAATCCATTACCCAATAAATTAAATGCAAGTACCAGTAACATAATGGCAAAGCCCGGCAATAATGCCAGCATAGGATTGTGTGTGATGATGAAATTATAATTCTCTTTTATCATTAAACCCCAGCTGGGTTGTGGTGGCTGAATACCGATTCCTAAAAAACTTAAACCCGCTTCAACAATAATAGCCGTTGCAAAATTAGATGCTGCAATAACCATCACCGGGCCAAGTATGTTTGGTAAAATATGCCGGAGAATAATGCGGCTGTTTTTTAAACCCAAAGCACGGGCAGCCTGTATATATTCCATTTCTTTAATGGCCATCACCTGTCCACGTATTAACCGGGCCACACTCACCCACATGGTCAGGCCAACAGCAATAAATATCTGCCAGAAACCTTTTCCCATGGCCATGGTAATGGCAAAAACCAAAAGTAAAGTAGGAATACTCCAGGTAACATTAACCAGCCACATAATTACTTCATCAACCCGGCCACGATAGTAACCGGCCAATGCTCCTAAAATAATACCAAGGGTTAAAGAAATGAGTACTGCTATCAAACCAACAGCCAGGCTCACTCTTGTACCAATGATGAGGCGGCTTAAAATATCCCTGCCAAATTTATCGGTGCCCAACAGGTATTTTTTGGTGATGATATTTTTTTGAATAGCCGGTGAATTGTTATCGGTTAACTGATTGATGGAATAATATTGAACAACTGTTGTATCATCATCAATAAATTTATTTGCTAAAAGACTGTCCCCTTTTATGTTATATCCTTTAATGGGAACCAATTGAAAATTATTTTTTCTTCCGCTGATCAGGTGATCAAGCCAGTTGCCCTCCTGAATTTTATGGTCAGGTATTTTTAAGAACTGCTGACTGTATCCCGGCTTCTTAGCCTGTATCTCCACTGTTTGCAGATCAGCATGGGGAGAATTATCCGGGGCAATAACATAACCAAAAACAGAAACCAAAGCAGAGATTAGAATGATGATCAACCCAAACAAAGCGCCCCGGTTTTTTTTGAGCCGCCTCCACATTTCAGCTTTAAAGGAAAATTCGGTTTGGGACATGCTGTAATTTACAATTTCATGTGTTTATAATTATTATTTTTTGCCACATGCGACCTGTCTGCCGTCAGGCAGGTTCGCCAATAAACATGCCGACACGTATGAACTTTTGTTATCGCTCATTTCAAAACTTTATTTCACTTTTCTTTCTTTCCAGTTATAACTGCCAAATTTACCCAGCCAGCCGGCAATAACGGTGTATATAATATGAAAAGGCTGCATAAGCGGAAACATCCAAAGCATGGATTGCTTTCCAAAAAATTTTGCAACCGGATAAAGGAAGATCAATTCAGCAATGGTTTTTAAAAGGAGTAAACATATCCATAAGCTAAACATTGAACATTGAGCAGTATTAAATAAAGCAATTACGGGAAGTACTAACAACAACAGATTTACCAAATACACCAATAACAACACCGCAAAGATCCTTTTGTCATCATACTTATCTGCCTTGCTGGCCCAACGGATACGTTGATTAAAAAATTCCCCGATGGAATTTACCGGTGCCGTTTGTACAATCACTTCTTTTGATTTCAGGAACATCACTTTATCGGGGTAACGTTTATATATCTTATGCATCAGCAGCATATCGTCTCCACTGGCAATACTGTCAATGCCGGAAAATCCCCCCACTTCTTCAAATGCTTTTTTAGTATAAGCCAGGTTGGCCCCATTGCACATGCTGTGTATCTTTTTATGTACCGATGCACCGGTAATACCCTGCAGCATCATAAAATCGAGTGCCTGGAAAAACTCGATGAACTTATTGCTGCAGTTTATGGCAACCGGAGCAGCAATAAATGCCGGGTTAAATTGTACATAAAATGCAGCAATGATTTGTAACCAGCTTTCGGGTACTATGCAATCGGCGTCAGTGGTAACGATCAATTCACCGGTTGAATGCTGAATGGCTATTTCAATCGCCTTTTTTTTGTAAGAATTTAATTCAGCGCACGAAATAAAATCTTTTAATGAAATAAGTTTTACCTGTTGTGCTTCATAGTTTTTTATGATTACAGCTGTATTATCTGTAGAATGATCATCAACCACCAGTACTTCGAACAGGTTTTTTGGATAAGACTGATTGCAAACAGAATCAAGACAGGCAGCAATATTTTTCTCTTCGTTTCGGGCCGGAATGATAACTGAAATTTTAACAGGGGGTTTAAAATCTGAAATGGTATCCCGATCGTTATCGGGACTGAAATCTGAAATAGATATCCAGCTTTTCCAATAGTACAGGATGAGTAAAATATAAAACAGAAATAAAAAGCTGATAATATAAAATACCACTTGCATAAAGCACAAATTAATTCTTATTTGCAATACGGTTTGCTTCTTCTATTATTTCTGCAGGATAATTTGACAGGGAAAGAATCTTAATGGCGTTTCGTGATGTTAGAGCTCCGTGTTTTAACTGATGATCAAAAACGAGGTTGTCATTTTCAATACTCTCCACAAAATGATAAAGCTCAAATTCGGTATGTAAAAGATCAACCAGTTCAATATCGTGTGAGCTTACCAAAACAATATTTTCATTTTTATTGAGAAAAGATAAAATAGCTTTTGCTGCGGCCACCCTTTCAATGGTATTGGTGCCTTTAAAAACCTCATCAATAATAAATAAATTTTGAAATGGTTTTTCCGAAGCTTCAATTAATCCGCCGATTGTATTAACTTCTTCAAAATAATAGCTTTTGCCTTCCTGTACATTATCAGTTATTCTTATGGATGAGAACAGTTTAAAGAGAGGTGTAGTGAACTCAGCTGTAAAACAGGTATAAATTGTTTGTGCTAAAACAGCGTTAATGGCAACAGCTCTTATAAAAGTAGATTTACCAGACATGTTTGAACCGGTAATTAATATACTTTTCTGTTTTATGGTTATTGAATTGGCAACACAGTTTTCAATTAACGGATGATATAGGCCTCTGGCTGTTAATTCCTTTTTATGTGCTGTAATTTCCGGTGTGGTATAGGTGGTTAAACCGGCACGTAGTGATGCTGTTGAAAGGGCAGCATCAATGTTTCCTATATAATTTAATAAGTCATTTATGTCAGCTTTTTTAGTTTCCAGTTCTTTTAATGTGCTGAAAAAGGAATGGATCTCTACCAGGAAAAAAGCCTTGGTTAATTCTAAAATCAATAAAAAAAATTGCGCTATTTCATTATCTCCTGCATCTGCAAAACTAAGTAACTTGTATTTTCTTTTAAACCCCTTTAGGTTTTCTATATTTTTTTGAATACCGGTGTTATCAAATGGGATGTCTTTTTTTGTAAATGTTTTGATAACACTTAACAGCTTAACTAATTGGGGAAATGACCTTATGAATTTATTGACATTGCCTTTATTCCAGTAATGGAAAAAGATATTGATACCAAATACAGGGATCAACCAGATTAACAGTACCGGAAATGTAACAGAGAGAACCAGCATGGTAATAACTGCAAGAGTATTAACGACCAGCAAATTTGCCCATCCGGGCTTTTCTAAAAGATTATCTTTTAAAAGCGTAGTAATATAATAAGCATCTGCATGATCAAGTTGTGCTAATAAGATCCCGGCCTCTTCTCTATCCTTGATCTTCTTTATAAAAAAATCAACCTGCTTATTAAAAGTTTCCAGTTCTGTAATATTATCAGAAGGCTTAATTAATTTGTTATACAGGTACTGTTGCCCGGGCTTACTGTTCGTTCTGTCGATATAAGCAAATAAGTCATGGATATCTATATCTTTTATAGTTTGTCCGGTTAACTGGTGAAAAGGAGTTTTTGTTGTTAATTGAGAAAATGTTTCTATCAAATCATAATTTCTATATTCGGTTTTTTGTTTACCCCAGCCGGACCTGATTTTTTGTAAAAGTTTTTTAAGCTTATTTTTCTTTAAATAATAAGTAAGAAAAGCAATGAACCATATAAAAAGCAGGCAAATAAGAAGGTAGAGCAATACGGAACCGTTCATCAGGTAAAACTAAGTGTAAAATATAGAAATGATTTAACATTTTAATGTGTTGCCCATTGGTTTGCTGTCAAAGCTCCTGGCTTTTACGACTCAAAAAATAATTTTTAAAAATTCAAATGAATGATTATCTTTGTTTAGTTGCATAAACAACTATATGCCAAACAACCAATTTAAGAAGGGTGAACTCTACAGCTTTATCACGGGTAAGGCCAGTACCGCCATTGCCCGCAGGTTGCAGAAAAATTTTAAACAAAACAATGTTGATATAACCATTGAACAATGGAGTGTATTATATCACCTGTGGAAAGTAGATGGTCTCAGCCAGCAACAACTTTGCGATGCTACCTTCCGCGACAAGCCCAGCATAACCCGGCTGGTTGATAACCTCGAAAAACTTAAGCTGGTAAATCGTGTCCCGTCAAAAGACGACAGAAGGATCAATATGATCTACCTAACCAAAGAAGCGCAGGAATTACAGGAGCAAACCATGAGTATTGCCAATCAAACGCTTAATGAGGCATTGAATGGTGTTACAAACGGCCAGGTTGAAATAGCCAAAGAGGTTTTGCAGAATGTGTATGATAATTTGAAATCATAGATCCCGGATCCCGGATACAGGATAGAGTACATTAATTTAAAACTCTAAATCCTGCATCCCGAATCTTGTATCCTCTATCAATCTTTAAAATTATTTTTATGAATACTACAACATCCTCAACAGTAACGCTCAAAGGCGGCGAATGGTTAATTAAAGAAAGCAATGCATTTGAAACGTATACTCCTGAAGACTTCAATGAAGAACAACTGATGGTGAAGGAAATGTGCCTTCAGTTTTTAAGTACGGAAGTGTTACCGATCGTTGACCGTATGGATAAAATGGAACCGGGCCTGATGCCGTCGCTGATGGTTAAAGCCGGTGAACAGGGGCTATTGGGGGCATCGGTTCCCGAAGACCTTGGCGGATTGGGAAAAGATTTTATTACCTCTACCCTGGTTAATGAAGGACTTGGTGGCGGTTTCTCATTTAGTGTTGCCATTGCTGCACATACCGGTATTGGCACTTTACCCATTTTATATTTTGGAACCGAAGAACAAAAGAAAAAATATATTCCTAAACTTTCAAGTGGCGAATGGAAGGGTGCATACGGGCTTACCGAACCCAACAGTGGCAGTGATGCCCTTGGCGCAAAAACTACAGCCATACTAAGTGAAGACGGAAAAAATTATATTCTCAATGGACAAAAATGCTGGATCACCAACGGTGGTTTTGCAGATGTGTACACTGTGTTTGCAAAAATTGATGGTGATAAATTCAGCACTTTTATTGTTGAGCGTGGCATGGAAGGTTTTACACAGGGGCCCGAAGAACACAAGATGGGAATAAAAGGATCATCAACCGTGCAGTTGTATTTTCAGGATTGTAAAGTACCGGTTGAAAATGTTTTGGGCGAAATTGGCAAGGGCCATATCATTGCCTTTAATATTTTAAACATCGGCAGGTTAAAACTGGCAGCCGCAGCCATTGGTGCCTCAAAGGGGGCATTATCCATATCAGTTAAATATGCCATCACCCGTGAGCAGTTTAAAACAGCCATTTGCAATTTTGGGGCTATCAAATACAAACTGGCCGAAATGGCAATCCGTATTTTCGTAAGCGAAAGTGCTTTATACCGTACCAGTAAATGGGTTGATGATAAAGAAATTGAACTGGCAGCTGCCGGTAAAACTTTTGCCGAAGCCCTGTTGGGTGCAGCCGAAGAATATGCAGTAGAGTGTGCCATCTTAAAAGTACATGGCAGCGAAGTGCTGGACTTTGTGGTGGACGAAGGTGTACAGGTGCATGGCGGTAATGGTTACAGCGATGAGTATCCAATAAGCCGTTGTTACCGCGACAGCCGCATCAACCGCATTTATGAAGGCACCAACGAAATTAACCGTTTGCTTACTGTTGATATGATCCTTAAAAGAGCCATGAAAGGTAAGCTTGACCTGATGGGCCCAGCCATGGCCGTTAGTAAAGAACTGATGAGCATTCCTGAATTTGGAAATGATGATGACAGTGCTTTTGCCAAAGAACGCAGGACCATTGTAAATATGAAGAAGTGTATCTTAATGGTTGCGGGTGCTGCAGTTCAGAAGCTGATGATGAAACTGAATGATGAGCAGGAGATTCTGATGAACATTGCCGATATGGCCATAGAAACTTTTGAAGCAGAGAGTACCTTACTGCGTATCATGAAGATGGTGGATAAACAGGGCGAAGCTTCATCTCAGGTACAGATCGATATGATGCGCTGTTACCTGAATGATGCGGTAGATAAAGTAAACAAAGCCGGTAAAGAAGCCATTAATGCATTTGCCGGTGGTGATGAGCAACGCATGATGTTGCTGGGATTAAAGCGTTTTACAAAAACAGAACCCTTTAACAGCAAAGATGCCCGCCGCAGAATTGCAGATAAATTAATTGCTGAGAATAAATATCCCTGGTAGAATATTTAAAGAAATTATTTAAACCCACTTTGTAATGAAGTGGTTTTTTTTACCGTACTCAAACGGCGGCAATAAGTATGATTATTTTATTTTTACTTTTTGCTTCTCCAATCCTTCGGCTTCGCTCAGGAGGTGCCCCGTAATCCCCGCCTGACCGGACGGGCAGGGAATACGGCCCTACTTGCCTACCGGCAGGCAGGTTTCGGAAAGCAGCTATGT
>JAYTOF010000132.1:0-9574 GCA_043747955.1 Chitinophagaceae bacterium | reverse complement strand
GCCAATTGTTTACCGGGCGAATGGCGGATAAATTCTGTAAAAAAGATATGCTTTATACAGGTATGTTTATACAGGCCATTGCCTTAATTGCATTGGTTTGGGCAAATACCATGTTACATTATGTAATACTGTCCTCCATCTTAGGTTGGGGTACTGCCATGGTATATCCAACATTCCTGGCAACAGTTGCTGAAAATACTAATCCGCAGGACCGGGCAAAAAGTATTGGTATTTTCCGTTTGTGGAGAGACCTGGGTTATGCCATTGGTGCGATACTCACCGGAATAATAGCAGATGTAATAAGTATCAATGCAGCTATTCTGTTCATTGCTTTACTCACCTTAGCATCAGCCCTTATCATCCGGTACAGGATGAAATGCACAACCGGGAGCCCTCTGAAAATATGGGATTGGATAATAAATAAACATAAACAACATGCCCGAACAGAAAACACAAGAGTGCTTTGCAATAAAAGATCTGCAGCAGCTGATAAAGCAGTCGTCTGACCAGCTTACCATTATTGATGTAAGAAGCCCGGAAGAATATACAGAGAAACATATTCCCGGCGCCATCAATATTCCTTTAGCTGAATTAGAAAGCCGTTCAAATGAATTATATAAGCAGTCCTTAATAATCACTGCCTGCAGTAAAGGTGGTGGTCGGTCATCACAGGCAGCAGAACTACTAAATCAACTTGGATTTAGTAAAACGAAATTCCTTTGTGGCGGAACATTTGGATGGTATTATGTTTCATAATCTGTAATCATTCTGAATTCATCTTCTTAAATTACATTCCGGTGAGTGATACAACGCCCAGGGAGAGAAGTTCAAAATGTGAAATTTAAAAATGAAACCTAAAACTAAGTACACTAAAAGCGGTGAATTTAATATTGCTTATCAGGTATTAGGAGAAGGACCAATCGATATTGTTTATATACCCGGTTGGGTTTCCAATATTGACATGATGTGGACTGAGCCAAGACTTGCTGCTTTTCTCACAGGGCTTGCTAAATTTTCAAGACTTATTTTGTTTGATAAAAGAGGTACCGGTCTTTCTGACAGGATGAACAATCTTTCTACACTTGAAGAACGAATGGATGATATTCGTGCAGTAATGGATGCAGTAGGCTCAGCAAGTGCTGTACTTTTTGGCCATTCGGAAGGAGGCTCTGTGAGTGTAATGTTTGCAGGAACATATCCCATGCGTACAATCGCCTTGATCACTTTCGGTGTTTTTGCCAAACGAAAATATTCTGAGGATTATCCATGGGCCCCCAATGATGCTGAGCGTCAAAACTTCTATAAAATGGTTGAAGAAAACTGGGCAGATGGTGACATGCAGGGCCTTGGTACACTGGTGCCGTCATTGGCTGCTGATACTAAGTTTATGGATTGGCTTGCAAGTTATTTTAGATCAGGTGCAAGCCCGGGTGCCGCCCTGGATCTTGCACGCATGAATACAGAGGCTGACATTACAAATATTTTGAGTTCCATACAAGTCCCCACTTTGCTGATGTACAGAACTGGCGACAAAGATGTTCATGTAGAGGAAGGAAAATATATTGCCGAACGTATTCCAAACTCAAAGTTTGTAGAACTTCCTGGTGATGATCATCTATTTTGGGCGGGAGATTCTTTTGCTATATTGGCAGAAATTGAAGAGTTTATTACCGGTGTAAGACCACCTAAAGTATTTGACCGTATCCTTTCTACCATTCTTTTTACAGACATCGTAAGTTCCACTGAACAGGTATCAGCTAGAGGAGATAAAAAATGGATGGAGATATTAGAAGCACATAATCAAATAGTGAGAACAGAATTAATTAAGTTTAATGGTAAAGAAATAAAAAGTACAGGAGATGGTTTTCTCCTGACTTTTGATGGACCCAGCAGAGCAATTCGTTGTGCTGCAGCCATACGGGATGCTGTCAAAACACTAAACATTGAGATTACCGCAGGAATACATACGGGAGAATGCGAAGTTTTTGATGTTGATGATATTGGAGGAATAGCTGTTCATGTTGCATCCAGGGTTTTAAGTAAAGCTGTGCCGGGCCAAATACTAATTACCATGTCCGTAAAACATTTGCTTGGTGGTACTGGCCTGAACTTTACAGATCTTGGAGATGTTGTATTAAAAGGCATTGATGAAAGGTATAGACTATTTGCACTGGAATAGTTTAGATTAGATTTTAAATAAAATGCCTGCAATGAAAAAACCCGCTAATAAATTCATTCTTATAAAACCGAATATTAGAAATCATAAACTTTTCAAAGCAGCAATTGTTCCAATCGGGTCAGCTGATTTAAACACCGTATTTCCTGCAACCAGTACATCGGCACCGGCATCAATAATTGATTTTGCATTTTCCAATGTAACGCCTCCGTCAACTTCTATTTTAACTGAAAGGGCTTTTTCATTGATCATTTCACGCAGTTGTTTTATTTTAAGCAATGTATGGGGTATAAATGATTGTCCGCCAAAACCCGGGTTAACGCTCATTAAACAAACGAGGTCTATATCTGCAAGAATATCTTTTAATGCTTCAACCGGCGAATGCGGATTAACTGCTACACCGGCCTGCATGCCCAAACTTTTTATCTGCTGAATATTTCGGTGCAAATGCGGACAGGCTTCAATATGCACAGATAATATATCGGCACCGGCTTTCTTAAAAGCTTCGGCATAATTACCCGGGTCTTCAATCATTAAATGCACATCGCAGATCTTGGTTGTAGCTTTTCTGAAAATTTCAACAAACATGGGACCATAACTGATATTGGGTACAAATCGGCCATCCATAATATCCAGGTGGTACCAGTCGGCATTGCTCTCATTAAGCATTTTACATTCGGCTTCTAAGTTTAAAAAATTGGAAGCCAGTAAGGAAGGAGCGATGATGGACATTAGAATTTAGAATTTAGAATTTAGAATTTAGAATTTAGAATTTAGAATTTAGAATTGTAGGAAACAAGAGTACGAAGTTAATTCATAATTCATCACTCCACATGCAAAATTTATGGTACCCCAAGTCTTGTCAACGCATTTTTAGCCTCAATATAATTGGGATCATAAAGCAAAGCCCTTTTATAACTTTCAATGGCAGCATCTTTATTATTTAATTTTTCAAAACATTGCCCAAGCCAGTAATAACCCAGATCAAAATTATTTTGAAGCGTTACCGCTTTATCCAAAACGGTAACAGCATCTTCATATTTGCCCAGACTGTACAGGGCAATTGCTTTTTCGCTGTATGCAAACATAAAAGTATAATCCATTGCCAGGCACTTATCAAAAAAAAGGATGGCTTTGTTTTTGTCACCGGAATAGGTAAAGTATAAACCTTTAATGTATATAGCTTCTTTTTCTACAGATGCATTTTTATCTTTAAGTAATACTTCTGCTATTTCCAGTGCTTTGTTATTTTTTGTTTGTGCATACAGTGATCCCAATCTTATTAAATAAGCAGCAGATGGTATCAGTTTTACAGCAGTTTCAAAAGAGGTAATGGCATTCAGGGTGTCCTCATTTTCATAGTGCAGGGTTGCTTTTACGCCCCAGATCCGGGCATTAAGACTGTCTTTTTGCAATGCCTCATTTACAATGGCTATGGCGTTTTCATAGGCTCCGTTTTCACGGTAGTACTGTGCCAGATTTTCTTTTAATATCAGTGAATCAGGGAAATTTGCTATGGCATCCTTCATTTCAACTTCCGGTTGCGCTTCATTTTCCTCAATAGTGGATGAATCTTTATCTTTATTATTGCAGGCCGAAAAAAAGAAAAAAATGAGGCATATCAGTAAGACTTGTTTCATCATACCTGCAAAATTAAGCCCTCTGAACTTAAGCACATGACAATTTTCTGACAATCTGAATTTTAACATCTTTTACCTTTGCATTAATAAATTATACAGAATGAAAAGAATATTTTTTATAAGTGTGCTGTTTGCCGTTGTAATTTCTTTGGTTTCTTTTAAAAAGAATACAGATAATTCAATCATAAAAGCAGCTGGTAAGGATACCCTGTTATATGAAGGCGAAAAGCATTTTGCCAATATGCAGCAGCTGACCTTTGGTGGTGATAATGCCGAAGCGTATTTCAGTTTCGACGGTAAGAATATTGTTTTTCAGAGAACCAATCCAAAAGAAGGAATTCTTTGCGACCAGATATGGATCGGAAAAGTACCCACAATGACCGGCGAAAAATTTGAACCTAAATTAATAAGTTCGGGAAAAGGAAGAACTACCTGCGGTGCATTTTTAAAAGATGGTAAACATATCGTTTTCGCTTCTACTCATTTAAATGCTGACAACTGCCCGCCGGTACCCGACAGATCAAAATACGGTAATAAATATATCTGGCCTTTATACAGCAGCTATGATATTTTTATGGCTGATCTCAATGGAAATATAGTAAAACAACTTACCAGCAGCAGGGGCTACGATGCTGAAGCAACGATTTCCCCGGATGGAAAAAAAATGTTGTATACCAGTACAAAAGATGGCGATATAGATTTGTTTGTGATGGATTTAAAAACAGGAAAAGAAAAAAAGATCACAAATACTTTAGGTTATGATGGCGGAGCATGGTTTAGCCCCGATGGAAAGAAAATAATCTGGCGTGCCAGCCGCCCAAAAACCGAAGCAGAAATAAAAGAGTATAAAGAATTACTTGCCGAAAACCTGGTAGCACCCACCAATATGGAAGTATATACCGCCAATGTTGATGGCAGTAATGAAAAGCAAATCACCAATTATGGTAATGCCAACTGGGCGCCTGCTTTTATGCCTGATAATAAGCGTATCATTTTTGCCAGCAATCACCAAAGCAAGAGAGGCTTTCCTTTTAATCTTTATATTGTAAATGAAGATGGAAGCGGATTGGAAAAAATATCAGCTGAAAAATCCTTTGATGCTTTTCCCATGTTTAGTCCTGATGGTAAGAAAATTATTTTCTGCAGCAATCGTAACAATGGTGGTACTAGGGATACCAATATATTTATAGCGGATTGGGTTGAGTAAAGTTCACAGTCGTTAGTCGGTAGTTCTTAGTCGGCGCATACTCCCAACTCTGAACTGGTTCACAACTCAATAACCTCACAATCCTTCATTTCTTTTCCGTCAATTACAAAACGGATGATGGTTCTTTTTTTTTGCCAGCCCTGTTTACCGGCAGCACCGGGGTTCATGTGCAGGCAGTTGAGCTTATCATCGTACATGATCTTTAAAATATGGGAATGGCCGCTTATAAAAAGTTGTGGCCGCTGAATTAATAATTCCTTTTTTGTTTGGGGATTGTATTTTGGCGGATAACCCCCAATATGCTTCATCATCACTTTTACCCCTTCGCACTTAAAGACCAGCTGCTCCGGAAATTCTTTTCTGATGTCCTGCCCGTCAATATTTCCAAATACTCCTTTCAATCTCTTTTCCTCCTTTATTCTCTTAGCTACTCCTTCACTCCCAAAATCCCCGGCATGCCAAACCTCATCACAATTTTTAAAGTGCTCAAAGATGGTTTCATCCAGGTAATGATGTGTATCAGATAGCAATCCTATTCTTGTCACGTTTTTTATAATTATTAAGTGTAAATTTACAATAACAAACAAAGCCAATGCTTTTTCACCGCAACTTTACCTATTATATTGATAAGCGTAGCTGGAAATATATTTTTCTGCTGGCTTCCCTGGAGTTGTGTGTCAATGGATAATTATAAGACCCTGAAAAAATTATCAATTATCAGTTAAAAAATTATTCATTACTTATGTCACATTATTATACACTGGGAAAAATTCCACACAAACGGCATACACAGTTTCGTAAACCGGATGGAAGTTTATATGCAGAACAACTTTTTTCAACAGAGGGTTTTGCTGATGATTATGCTTTACTGTATCATTGCTACCCGCCAACGATGATCACCAAAACGGATGAACCCATTGATGTTTCTCCAAAAATAGCTGAAGAGAAAATGCTGAAGCACCGAAGCTTTGAAGGTTTTAAAGTGAAGCCCGAAGCGGATTACCTGCAAAGCAGGAAAGCCGTTTTGGTAAATGGCGATTGTCATATTGTATTGGCTGCACCACAAAAAAGTATGACCGGTTATTTTTATAAAAATGCCGATGCAGATGAAATGATCTTTGTACATGAGGGAACCGGCAAAGTAAAAACACAGTATGGCGAATTGCCATTCAGTTATGGCGATTATATTATGTTACCCAGGGGTACCATTTACCAGATAGAATTCAATGAAGATAAAAACCGGTTATTCATTGTTGAATCATTTTCACCCATGCGTTTCCCGAAACGTTACATGAGCAGGTTTGGCCAGTTGATGGAGCATTCCCCTTTTTGTGAACGGGATATCAGAACGCCACAGGATCTTAAGACATATGACGAGCAGGGCGACTTTTTAATTAAAACTAAAAAGAAAGGCATTTTATATGGCCTGCATTATGGTACACATCCCTTTGATGTGATTGGCTGGGATGGCTGTTGTTACCCCTATATTTTTTCGATACATGATTTTGAACCCATTACCGGCCGGGTTCATCAGCCACCACCGGTGCACCAGACCTTTGAGACCAATGCTTTTGTAGTATGCTCCTTTGTACCAAGATTGTATGATTATCATCCTGATGCTATTCCGGCTCCTTATAATCACAGTAATATTGATAGTGATGAATTATTGTATTATGTAGCCGGAGAGTTTATGAGCAGGAAGCATGTTACCAGGGGAATGATCACATTGCATCCGGCCGGAATACCACACGGCCCTCATCCCGGAGCAGTTGAAAAAAGTATTGGTGCAAAAGAAACAGCCGAACTGGCAGTGATGGTTGATACATTTCATTCGTTACAACTAACAGTGGAAGCTTTGGCTATTGAAAACGAAGGTTATGTTATGAGCTGGGCAGAATAAATTGCTGAGAACCGGAAAGAATAAAAAAATACCTTTTTTCTCTTTTGCCATCTTTGTAAAAAAATATTAAATTGCTTTTACTAAAACAATTAACTATGATACAATTTCATGAAATTAAAGTTGGCGATTACTTGATAGCAGATAACGATGGCGACAAAAAACAGGGTGAGGTAACAGATCTTAACGGCAATGAAAAACAGGTTTGTGTAAATACAGGAGTTCAGGATTTTTGGTACGAAACAGAGCAGCTAAGTGCAATTCCCTTAGATGAAGAACAGCTGTTGAAACTTAAATTTCATAAACTGGATAATGCAGATGGTACTGTTAAATATATGAAAGGGGCATTCAGGATGTTGCTGCCGGTAAAAAATGATTTTTCAATGTTTGAGATATGGTACCGGGATGAGCATCGTAAAATTTTGCATCCAATTAAAATACACCAATTACAGAATCATTTTTATGAGATGACCAAAGTGCACCTGAACGAAGAATCATTTGACTAAATACTTTGTGAACTGAAAGTAAAAGAAGTCTCGGCTATTTATGTGGAGACTTCTTTTACATAGAAGAACTTTGTGATTTATACAGGCCGGTATTTCAATTCTGTTTTGAGGGGTCATTTTCTACAAATTTGTCAATTTCGACATTTATAAAGCAAAAAAGAATAATATTTTTCTGTTTTCTGTGGAAAAACCGGGTATTTGTTGGTAAATAGCTTTGTTTTTTGCTGTTAATTAAATTAATCCTCCTATCTTTGCGCTCCAAAAATTATGGCTAAACAGGCACTTATTAAACAGGATGGGGTAATAATTGAAGCGTTGAGTAATGCTATGTTTAAAGTGAAATTGGAGAATGATCATGAGATTTTAGCCACAATTTCAGGTAAAATGAGAATGCACTACATCCGCATTTTACCTGGTGATAAAGTAGGCGTGGAAATGAGTCCTTATGACTTAACAAGGGGGAGAATTATTTTCAGGTATAAATAAAACGTCAGTCAGTAGTCGTCAGACGTGGGTGTAAGAACACTTTACAATTCACGATTCACCACTTGCGATTCAAATAAGATAAAAAACAAGTTTTATGAAAGTTAGAGCTTCAATAAAAAAGCGCAGCACAGATTGTAAGATCGTAAGAAGGAAGGGAAGGCTTTATGTGATCAACAAAAAAAATCCACGTTTTAAGCAAAAGCAGGGATAACCGGAATTAAAAATTAAAATTAAAAATTAAAAATTTCTATGGCTCGTATTGCCGGTATTGATTTACCAAAAAATAAAAGAGGCGAAGTTGGTCTAACATATATATACGGCATTGGCCGTTCAACTGCCCGGTACATTTTAACAAAAGCGGAAATAGACTACAGTAAAAAAGTTAATGAGTGGAACGATGATGAGCAAACAGCCATCCGTAATGTTATCAATAACGAGTTTAAGACCGAAGGAGCTTTACGCAGTGAGACCCAGATGAACGTTAAACGTTTACTGGATATTGCCTGCTACCGCGGGTTACGTCATCGTAAGGGTTTGCCGGTTCGTGGACAACGTACCCGTACAAACAGCCGTACAAGAAAAGGTAAACGTAAGACAGTTGCCGGTAAAAAGAAAGTAGCTAAGAAATAAATTAATAGCTGGCAGCCATTAGTTAAATAGCTGTTGGTAAGACCTCAAATATTTGAAACAATACCAGATCGCTAAGAGGTCAGCAGGAGGATTGGTTCAGTTTTCCGGTAAAAACCGGGAGATATATTTTTTAAAAGATTACCTATCTAGATCAAATTATGGCAAAAGCGCAAGGCACAAAAGCAGCCTCTAAAAAAAGAGTAGTAAAAGTTGACAGCTATGGAGATGCTCACATTACTGCAAGTTTCAACAACATCATTATCAGTTTAACCAATAAGCAGGGCCAGGTTATCAGCTGGAGCAGTGCAGGAAAAATGGGTTTCAGGGGTTCTAAGAAGAATACGCCTTATGCAGCCCAGATGGCCGCAGCTGACGCAGCTAAAGCAGCTCTGGATGCAGGTTTAAAAAGAGTTGATGTATTTGTGAAAGGACCGGGTTCAGGCCGTGAAGGTGCTATCCGTTCTTTATCTCAAAATGGGATTGAAATAAATATGATCAAAGACGTTACACCTTTACCGCATAATGGTTGCCGTCCTCCCAAGAAAAGAAGAGTTTAATTCAACAGGCAATAAGCAATAGACAATGGGCAATTTTGCCAATTGCATATTGCCCATCGCCAATTTATAACGGGTACATTATTCATTTTACGATTTTTATAATGATGTACCGACACTAAAAAATCAATATTAAATTATGGCACGTTACACAGGCCCCAAAACTAAAATCTCCAGGATCTTTGGAGAACCCATTACCGGTAATGGAAAATGGTTAACCAAAAACAGCAATCCTCCGGGTATGCATGGTGCTAACCGCAAGCGTAAAACTTTAGGTGAGTATGCTTTACAATTAAGAGAAAAGCAAAAAGCAAAGTACACTTACGGTTTGCTGGAAAAACAATTCCGCAAAACTTTTGATGAAGCTGCCCGCAGAAAAGGAGTTACCGGTGAAAACCTTATTAAATTGTTAGAAGCCCGTTTGGATAATACCGTTTTTCGTATGGGTATTGCGCCAAGCCGCCAGGCTGCACGCCAG
>JAYTOF010000131.1:0-4404 GCA_043747955.1 Chitinophagaceae bacterium | reverse complement strand
ATACCTGCCTTCACTTATTTTAAACCTGTATTCATGGGTATGCTCGCCTTTTTCAAAAAGATGTGCAAGATCATTCATGATCTTTGGCCTGTCATCAGGATGAATATTGGATGACCAAAAACCCGGTACCCCGATAAAATCCTGGGCAGAATACCCGGTTTGTTGAGTTATGTTATCGCTTATAAATGTAGCAGCAAAAGGAGGTACAGCTGCTGCTGAATAAATAACAGCCGGGGTAGCCGATAGTAAGAACTGAAGCCTTTTCTCTGTTTTCAGTAAGGCTTGTTTCACTTTTTTGCGTTCGGTAATATTACGCATGGAGCAGGCAATACCTGTGACAGTACCTTCAGATGTAATAGGTTCTATCTTTAATTCAAACCAAAGCAATTCACTGCTGTTTACCTGTGGTGTAAAGATCTCAGTTTCTGTTTTTTCTCCAGCAAAGCCCTTGCTATATATATCTTTCCAATACTGAGTATATTCTTCCGGAAAATGCCCTTCTCCCAATATATTGTCGCCCGGTTTGATTAAATAACCGCCATTTTTTAACAAACTTTCAATAAATGTATTGTTGGCAGTAATGAGTTTATAATCAGTGCTAACACTCCACAATAAGTCACTGGTATTGTTAATCAATGCCTCGGTTTCCTTTTTTATTTTTTCTTTTTCAAGGTCTGCTTTTTTCCTTTCTGATAAATCTCTGACGATGGCAATCAGATTTCCATCGGGCAATTGCTTTCCGCTTATTTCAACAGGAATGATGCGGCCATCTTTTGCTTTTAAATTCCGCTGTTGAATTACGGTTTTACCAGATTTTATTTCTTTAGTACGAAATGGAATAAAATGCTCTTCTTTCGCTACAAGATCATGTATTTTTAATTGTGTAATTTCTTCTTTTGTATAACCTGATAGTTTACAGGCGCTTTCATTCATATCCAGATAATTACCATTTTCATCAGTTATTAATATAGCGTCAGAAGCATTTTCAATTAGACTTCTGTATTTTTCCTCACTTTTCTGAAGCTGTTTTTCCCGCTGGTATTTTTCCATAACAATTTTAACCAAATTAGTATACCTGTCTATTATACCCAACTCCGTTTCTGAAGGTTCACTAATTTCTTTTGTATAAATTGCAAATGTGCCGTAAACTTTACCGGTTGCACTGATGATAGGCGTTGACCAGGAAGACTTTAATCCAAAACCAAGTGCAAAATCACGGTAATTGATCCATAACGGATTGGTAGCAATATCAGCTACTATTACCCTTTCTTTTGTATAAGCTGCAGTGCCACAGGAACCTGCCACAGGACCAATTGGTTTTCCATCTATTCCTTTATTATAGGCATCGGGCAAACTGGGGCCGGCACCATGTTTAACATGTGTACCATTTTCATCCATTAAAAGTATGGAACATAAAGATTTTGAAGAATAAGCCTCATAATTTAAAGCAATGGTATTCAAGACATCTTGCAAAGGCTTATCCAAAGTTATCAATTCCATAACTTTTCGTTCGCCCTCAATCAATAATGCTGTTTTTTTTCGTTCCGTTATATCTGCAAAAAAAATAGATAAGCCATTTGTGGAAGGATAGATATGGTTCTCGAACCAGCGATCATAAGGTGGATAATATTCTTCCAGATAAATATATTCCTGGGTTTCCATGGCTTTGTAATAAGCCTTATAAAATTGCTGGTTTATACCTTCCGGAAATTCTGTCCAGATATGCCGGCCGATCATTTCTTTTGGATCACGTCCAAATAATTCACCCGCCCTGTTATTCATGTAAGTATAACACCAGTTGTTATCAAGTGCTACAAAGGCATCTGTTATTCTTTCAAAGGCTTCTTGTAAGTTAAGCAGTGGCATTATATCAGGATTGAATTTTCTTTAACATGCGGTTATCAGAAAATATGAACTTCTTTTATTCAAGTTACGGATAAATATTGAATTTATTTGATATAAATAAACTGAATTGAGTATATTTTTATAAGCAAAAACATGTTATACGTCAAACTGCAAATCAAAAAATGTTAATCTATCCGTTTATTGGGTATTTTACATTTTAAATTTAAACGAAAGACAGATGATTTTTAAAAGACAAAGCCTTGTTCTAATTATTTGCAGCTTAGTTTTAAGCTTCAGTTTTGCCCAACAGGTGCCAAACCCGGCATCTCATTTTGGATTTAGTATAGGAGATAACTACCAGTTAGCCACTTTTACGCAAACTGAAGCCTATTTTAAAAAACTGGCTGAATCATCCAACAGGGCAAAATATACTGTTATAGGCAAAACAGAAGAGGGGAGAGATCAATTTATGCTGCTTGTAACATCTCCTGAAAATCATAAAAAGCTTGAGCAATATAAAAGCATTGCTCAAAAAATGGGCAATGCCGAAATTGGTTTGGATGAGGCAAAGCAATTGGCAGCAACAGGCAAAGCTGTAGTTTGGATTGATGGTGGTTTGCATGCAACTGAAACGGTGGGTATTCACCAATTAATTGAAACGGCCTATCAATTGCTGAGCAGCAATGATGATGAAACAAAAAGGATTTTAGATGATGTAATTATATTGATGACACATGCCAACCCGGATGGACAGGAACTGGTAAGCAATTGGTATATGAGAGATCCCAGGCCAGAAAAAAGAAGTTTATCCAATTTACCACGACTGTATGAGAAGTATGCAGGGCATGATAATAACCGGGATTTTTATATGCTTAACCTGAAAGAAACCCAGAATATTGGCAGGCAGTTATTTGTAGAGTGGATACCGCAGATCATGTACAACCACCACCAGGCAGGCCCAGCGGGCTCTATCGTTGCCGGGCCACCATACCGTGATCCGTTTAATTATGTTTTTGACCCATTGATCATTACCGGGCTGGATGCAATGGGAGCGGCCATGCAAAACCGTTTAAATGCAGAAGGCAAACCTGGCTTTACAAGTAAAGCCGGATCGGTTTTTTCTACCTGGTACAATGGAGGCTTACGTACTACCACTTATTTCCACAACATGATTGGTTTGTTAACCGAAATTGTGGGAAGCCCCAATCCATCAAATATACCACTGGTTACATCCAGGTTAATTCCCAATGCAGCAACACCCAATCCTGTAGTGCCGCAGAAATGGTTGTTCCGTCAATCCATCGATTACTCGGTTTCATTAAATTATGCCGTTTTAAATTATGCCTCAAGAAACAGGGATGAATTACTGATGAATATTTACCGGATGGGAAGAAATGCCATTGAAAAAGGAAATAAAGATACCTGGTCGCTTTCACCATCTAAAATTGCGGCCATGGACAAATTACACCAGGATTCTTTAAAAAGAATAAAACCAACCGGGGAAACAAACAGAACGGCAACAACGAGTGTTCCTGTTAAGTTTTACGACAGTGTAATGAATAATATTGCTTTTAAAGATCCCCGGGGATTTATCATACCATCCGACCAACCTGATTTTACCACAGCGGTTGAATTTTTAAATGCACTCATAAAAACCGGGATTGTAGTACAAAAAGCTACCAGTGCTTTTACTGTTGCCGGAAAAAATTATCCGGCAAATTCATACATCGTAAAAACAAACCAGGCTTTCAGGCCGCATGTGCTGGATATGTTTGAACCGCAGGATCATCCCAATGATTTTCAATATCCCGGCGGGCCACCTGTGCCGCCTTATGACGCTGCCGGCTGGACATTGGCCTACCAGATGGGTGTTCAGTTCGACCGCATCATGGATGGTTTTGAAGGACCATTCATAAAGCAACCTTTGGGAGAGTTGATAAAATTACCGGGATCAACAGCAAAAAATTCATCGGCTGGTTATGTATTGGATGCAAGAGTCAATCAATCTTATAAAGTTGTAAATAATTTAGTGAATGCAGGCGTTGATGTATACCGAATGAGCAATGTTGCAGCCGATTCTGCTTACAGCAATGGTTCATTTTATGTTCCATCCAGTGCAAAAGCAAGAACCATCATTGATAAATTAACCGCTGTAAATAATGTGCAGTTCATCAATGCTGATAAAAAAACCACAGGCTTAACTAAAATTAAAAAGGCAAGGATAGCATTGTGGGATATGTATGGTGGCTCCATGCCATCGGGCTGGGTACGCCTGATACTGGAAAAATTTGATTATGCTTTTGATTTGATATATTCAAAAGATATTGATACCGGTAGTTTGAAAGCAAAGTATGATGTAATCCTGTTTATTGATGAAGGAATACCTGGAATCGGCATCCGTGCTGCTCAAACTGTTAACAGAACTGCTTTAGACAGTCTGCCAGAGGAACTTAAAAGAATGACCGGAAGAATTACTGCTGAAAAATCTATTCCTCAATTAAAAATATTTTTAGAACAGGGCGGAAATATTGTTGCTATCGGCAGTGCTGCACAATTGGC
>JAYTOF010000130.1:0-2167 GCA_043747955.1 Chitinophagaceae bacterium | reverse complement strand
TGCCGATGCCCGCATTATTGATAAGCATATTAACTGGTAAGTTCAGTGCAGTTACCTCATCGTACAGTTCTAAGCAGCTTTCATCTTTGCATAAGTCTTTACCAATACAAATTACCTGTACAGGGTAGTTGGCTTTTATAAGATTGGCAAGAGCAATCAATTCCTGCCCGGGCAGTGCGACCAATATGAGGTTCATATTTCGCCGGGCACATTCAAAAGCCAGCGCTTTGCCAAGACCTTCGCTGGCACCGGTGATCAATGTAAAGCTGGTGTTACGCATAAATAAGGGTTTAAAAAATGAATAGTGGGTTGTAATGCCCGGGCAAAAGGAGTAATAGTATAGCCCAGATCCTGCATGGCTTTTGAACAGTCAAAAGATTTGTTGCAAAAAATATGGTTTAACCCTTTTGCATTAAAAAAAGGTTCTTTCCGTTGGAGTTTTGCTTGTACAAAATGCCAGCCGACATAAACCCTGGCTAATTTTTTCGATATAGGAACCAGTGTTCCTTTAATACCTGAAACATTACGGAGCGTCTGAAAAAAATCGGCGTAAGAAAGGTTTTCTCCTCCAAGTATATACTTTTCACCACTTTTCCCTTTTTCTATTGCCTGTATATGCCCCGCTACCAGGTCGTCAATAAATACATAATTGGAGATAAAATCATCAGGTCTTGGACAGAAAGTAATTTTGCCCTGAAGAAAACGCCTGATAACCTCATTAACACTAAAAGGATGTGTTTCTATTCCTGGTCCAAATACTTTTGTTGCGCTGGCAATAACAGTAAATAAACCCGTGTTGGCGAAGTCAATCACTAATTTCTCGGCTAAAAACTTTGACAGGTCGTAATCATTACTAAAACCGGCGATGCGCGGGTCCGCTTCACTCATCGGTTTGTTGAGCGAAGGGCCGATGACACCACAGGTACTGGTAAAAATAAATTTCTTTACCCCGGTATCTAAAGCGACTTCCAAAACATGACGGGTACCTTCGACATTTATATCATAAAAAGAAGAGGGTTTGTTTGCGTAGAGCCGGACCAGTGCAGCCGTATGAAATACCCGTTCGCAACCTTTCATGGCCGGAAGAATGCTTACTTTGTCCGTAATGTCCCCGGTGAAAACACGGATATGACGATGCTTTGGAATAAAAACAGATCCGGGATTGCGTACTAATATATTTACTTCGTTTCCCTGTTTGGCCAGGGTAAGTGCAAGATTATGGCCTACATAACCTGTAGCGCCGGTTACTAATACTTTCATAAAACAGGTTTTATTTTTTTACATAAAAAAGGTGATAAAAGAAAAGATTCATGTGATGAGGATAAGAGCAAATGAAGCAGGATAGCCGGCCAGACCGATTGATACCATATAGTGAATAAACAAAGCATTAATCCAAATGGAACGGAGCCATACATTTCCTTTTTGCCATTAAATGAATGGATGAGTGCATATAAAACCAGGTTGATAATAATAGCTGGTATGGTGCCAAATAAATCAATGCAACTGAACAGGATGCAACCACGGAAAAACCATTCATAGCTCACAAGAAACGATGATCGTAATACTATATGAAGCATTGCATGAAATGACGAGCCTTTCTGGTAGGCGGTTCTCCCGATAGATAACCCTTCCCTGTTTTTTACTACCAGTATTAATAATATCAAAGCTGTTATCATTAGCGCCAGCGTCTGTATGTGATCGACGGAACCCGGCCATAAAAAAACACGCACTGGAACAACTGGTAAGAATAATACCGGTAATACTGTCATAATAAAAACTCCACCGGCATGACGAACGTGCAACAATAGCCAGTTACCATTCAATACTTTTTGTGATACCAGGTTTTCGCTTTTCATTTTCCATGCCCAGAGGCAAAGAAGAAAGAGCATGCCATAGCAAATAGCCAGAACTTTAATTTGATCTTGTGGTGCCATTTTATTTATTTTTTAATTCAAAAGATGATCGGTAAAACCGGTGGTGTACTTCTACGTTTGTGCACAGCCCGTTACTGTAATGGTATTCATTATAATTACCGTCCGGGAATGCGATTTTATAGTTATGATCGCCCAGCGTTTGAATATCCAGGAATCGCTGAAAAGCATCGGAATATACTTTTGGGATATTAACGGGTTCCCGGGCATAAAGGCATATCATATTGTAGGAGATA
>JAYTOF010000129.1:0-12303 GCA_043747955.1 Chitinophagaceae bacterium | reverse complement strand
CTGTGTAAGATCGCCACCATAAAAATTAGTTGATGAAGGCGCCCAGCTGTTTGCCCTGCCACGTTGATAATTTTTCCACTGCTGCAGTATATAATCACTAACTAAGTAACCATTGTTCTGAGCCTCAGTTAAAAAATGACCGGCATAGTTGGTGCACCATTCATCACTTTCATTGCCTCCGGGCCAGTAACTAAAGCCACCGTCTGGCCGCTGAAAGTTCTGAAGCTTTGCAATACCTGCTTTTATATTTCTATCTACCTGTACTTTTTTAAATTCATCCAGATCGGTCAATTGATTTAATACCAACTGCGGAAAAACTGCTGATATAGTTTGTTCAACACAGCCATGTGGATATTCGATCAGATAACTCAATCGCTTTTGCAGGTTCATAGAGGGTACGCTGGAAATTTCCAGCACAGCAGTACTTGTTGATGCCACGCCAATGGGTGCAGCCATAGTTTTCCATTGCTGTCCCGCAGTTAAAGTCATCTCTGTTACCATTGTAACCGGTGGATTTGGATTCCTGATATCAAGCTCTACTTCATAATCTGCTTTTTCAATACCTGAACTTGCCTGGAGTTTTACTTTTCCAATACCAACATTTGGTTTCACCCGTACATCAAAGTAAATCATCTGCTCACCTGTTTCAGAAAAGTTAAGGGTCTGGGCATTTCCACCAACAACTTCCAGGAAAGGATTTGATTGCAGGGAAACAGTTACTTTCTTAATATTATTCTCCATGGCAAAAACCGTAACCGGTAGTTTGATGGTTTCGCCGGGGCCCAGTACACGGGGCATGGTAGCCAGCATCATCAATGGTTTTTTAACTGCCACTGCTTTTTCTGTTGCTCCATAACTGCCATTGTGAGCCGCAATAACCATTGCCCTTACCGAACCGATATAAGAGGGGAGTGTGAATGATTGTTTTTGTGATTGATTTCTATTTAAATGAAATGGCCCAAGGTATTTTACAACTGGCTTAAAACGGTTGGCAGTTTTTTGTTTGCCGGTCCCTGCTTCGTTATCACCACCAATGGTTAATATCCTTTCCAGGTCTCCGCCCCAGGCACCTATCACATAATCAAAAAGATCAAAACTTTTTACGCCAAGTGCTTCCCGTGCATAAAACACATCATGTGGATTGGGCGTTTTAAACCTGGTAAGGTCCAGTAATCCTTCATCAACAACCGCTACACAATAGGTCATTTCCTTTCCGTTTTGTTCACTTATGGTAAAGGAAATATTTTGTTCGGGCCGGATGCTGCCGGCAATATTGATCACCGGTTTCAACACGGTGTTTTTATCCTCAATAAAAATCGGAATAGAGCCATACATACGGATCGGCAGATCGTTGATGGTTTGTGAATGTGGCTGTAATAAACTAACTGTGGCATATACATTGGGAGCCATGCCGGCTTCGGCTTTAAATTTCACATCAGTTTGTCCCTGCCCGGTTTCCTTCCAGAAAGATCTTATTACTTTACTTCCGTTTTCAATACTAACCAAAACCCTGCCGCCTTTACTGCTCGGAATGGTTAAGGCAACTTCATCACCAACATTGTATTTTTCTTTGTTTGATTTAAAAATCAACATAGATGCTGCAGATTGATTGTCATCGGCATTACCATTCCTGCTCTGCCAGTATGGATCATCAATATAAAAAGTTGAACCGGTTGTATGGCCGCTTTTTAAATCCTTAACTAAAATCAAATAGCGCCCCCATTCATTTTCTGAGGTACCGAAAGTCCATTGTCCACGGCCATTATTTAATTTTACGGTTTCTGTTTTCAACAGTTTATTGTATTCATCCTGTGTAAAGTTGCTGAGGTTGTCACCGTTATTATCCCACCACCAGCGCCATTGAATGCGGTAAAACTGAACTTCCACTTCAGTACTGCCGGTCATTAAATTTCCTTTGCTGTCTACATCTACAATTTGGGCGGTATGATTTTTTCCGGCGAGTAAGTAATCAAATGGTTTTTCACCATCCGGTAATTTCAGTCCTGCATAACTTGTAAAAGGACTGTATTGCATGGTCACATTATCAATGCTGAAACTTCCGCCAGGCTCAAAAACCTTCACCATCATATTTGCACTTAACATGCCCGGTGCTGTTTCATCAATTTCAAAATTTGTTTTTAGTGCAGCATTTCCTTCCCCATCTAAAGTGCCTTCATAGATCGTTTTGCTTTGCGTTTCATATTTAGATGTGGGGTTATCAAATTCATAACCTGCAAATTTAGTAAAGGAGGTACCCCTGGCAGACAATGTTGCATCAATTTTTGCTTTTAAATTTTTGCCTGCTGCACCAAAAAGCCATTTGGCATTGATGTTTCCGGCTTGAGTATTGCTTTTTCCAAGCACGGCATCTTTACCAAAATCGAGGTTTATCTTCAACCGGTTTGGCATGATGGTTTCTACTTTAATTCTTTTTTCAAAAACGGCGCCACCCACTTTTATTTTAGCCAGCCAGTTGCCTGTTGGGGATGCAGCATCGGTATTGGTTTTAAAAAGATAGAACCCGTCTCCTGCATTGGATTGTACTGAATGTGTATACAATTGCCCCTGCGGTGTAAATAAACTAAACTCAACCGGATGGTCTACCGGTAATTTACCCTCCTTATCTTCTACAATAAAATTCAGGAACATGGTATCGCCGGGGCGCCAAACACCCCGTTCTCCAAAAATAAATCCTTTGATACCGTTCTTTACTTCTTCACCACTAACATCAAAGCGGCTAAGCGCCAGCGAACTGCCATCATCCAGTTTTAAATAACCTCTTTCATTTCCTTTGCGGGCAATGAGTAAAAAGGGTTTTCTTTTCAGATCAATGCTAACAAAACCATCTGCGCCGCTTTTTGCGCTATTGATGATGGTATTTTGATAATCGGTCACTTCAATGTCAACACCATTCATTGGCTCGGTTGTAAGGATATTACTTACCGCCACCATCAGGCTGTTATCATTGCCACGCTTCGCTGTAAGGCCAATATTGCTGGCCAAAATATTTCTAGTTGCCCACCGGTCTTTGTTATAATATGATTTGCTGGCTGGGTCATCTCTCCGTTGCCAGTTATAACCAAAAGGATAATACGTATCATACCTTTCCCAAAACATATCATCTTCATCAAGGCCAATGTTGCTTCCATTCTCATTGTAGTCGCTGTAATAATCTTCTTCTTCACCTTCGGTTGTATTTGTAGTTGTATCTGTAGACAGATACAAAGAATATTCAGGACGAAAACCAATGGTTACTTTATAAATAGCACCCTGTTCGGTTTTTAAATATTTATCAATGTCTAATGAAAAATGCTGTTTTTTATGCAGGTCCAGCGTTTTATCATCATCAAGTCTTAATGTTTTTTGAACAATGGGTTTACCAACCCTTCTCAATTCATTATTGCCACCCAGGCTGTTTTCCTGTAAAAACTGGGGTACATTATTTTCAAATATTTTAATAATACTGATATCAACTGCATTAAGATTGATGGATTCGAAAGGCAAAACAAGCCTGCCACTGCTGGGTAAAATATTCCCCCTGCCATGAATTTTTACCGAAGGCATCCTGTTTTGGAAATTAATATTGGATGCAAAACCTTTGTCTAAAACATCACCCCAGGTATTTTTTATACCGGCATTTATATTCACTGTATAGTTGCCATCTAATTTTCCATTACTAAAAACTTTTACTTCGCTGCCGTTGATGGTATATGAAATATCTGATTGTCCGCTAATGGTTATCAGGCCGTTTAGGTCCTGCCCAACAGCGATCATATCGCTAAACTGTACAGAAGCATATTGTTGAGCATCATTTATGGCCATAACATTCAGCACTTTAAAATCACCTTCGGCAGGCACTGCTACAGCTGCTTCTCCTTTTATAACTATGTTCATCGGCTTTCCATCCCAACGCAGAACTACATTCGTTTCAGATTTCAGCCGGTCAATATTTTCAATAGTGTATTGATGGGTTTTTGTGGCATCATTATGCTGCCAGTTTATTTTCAGGGCTTTGTTATTTTGAAAAACGGTCAATAGTTTTTCAACCCCTTTGCCATCTTCAATATCGGCTGTTTCCAGGTTACCGCTTAAGCTCATTTTATTTTTAATGCTGCTGCTGCGCAATCCTTCATTTTCAACTTTAAATGACGGCTTAACTGTTTTCATGCTGAAACTGAATTCAGAAAACCTGCCGGTTGTTTCAGTTACTTTACCCAGATCAAATTTCACTTCATACAGCTGGTCGGGTTTTAACCAGGCATCAGGTTTAAATTCAATGGTTCTGGCATCTAGCCAAAATGCTTTTCCTTTAACAGCTGGCGAAATGTTGAATAAAGATTCTTTAACAGCTTCGCCAACGGCATGCGTGGTATTGGCATTGGCTGCCAGTTTAATTCGCACTGCAGATGTTTTGGAAATAGTGCCTGTTGTGTAGGCTTCAATGTATTTGCTGAAAGCAGGATCAACCTCGATCCATTTTTCTTTTTTGCTGCAGGAAAACAGAAGCAGGGTTACAGTTAAGCATAACAGGGTGTGTAAAAAAGTTATTTTAAACTTTTTGCTACGGGGTTCACAGTCGTGTTCCATAAATTTGAAATTGATTGTTGAAGTTAAGTTGACAATGATGGATTCACCAATATCGGCATTTTTTATTTGCTATGTAAATGTGGAAAGAAAATTTGATATCTACAACAGGCATATAATCCGTCTTTAGTTAAAAGATGTATAAATCGGAAAAAAATGATGGGTTTAAAAATGCTTAGTTGATTTTAACCACTTCAACTTTATAGGTTCCGTTAGTAAAGGAAGAGGAGGTTTCCTGGGTGTAGGAGTTGGCGGCTGTTTCAACGATTTTTACATGAACTTCCAAATTGGCGGGGAAGTCAATCTTATTTTCATTTCGGATGACTTTATCAAGTTTTAGCGTATACGTACAGTTGTCACGCCATGTAATTCTGAACCGTACAACGGCTTTCAGGGCTTCGCTGTACTCGGTCTGGTAATTACCTCTTCGCTCTGCAATCGTAATTACGCCGGCCCTTGTATCTGATATCCTGAATTTGCCTTCACGGAATTTGCCGCAGTCGGGGGGTTGGCAGAAAGCAGCAGCAGGCAGGATCAATAAAAAAAGGATGGTTATTTTTTTGATCATTATAAAACCTGGTTTCTTAATAAGTCCTCAAATTCATCTCTTCTTCTGATCAACTGGGCTTTGCCGTCTTTTACCAGCACTTCGGCAGGTTTAAGGCGTGAGTTAAAATTGCTGCTCATTTCAAAGCCATAGGCACCGGCATTGTAAAAAACCAGGTAGTCGCCTTCCCGGATTTCGTTTATTTTCCGGTCAAACGCAAAAGTATCTGTTTCGCAGATATTGCCTACCACATTATAAATTCTTTCTGCTCCGCCGGGGTTGCTTATATTTTCAATGTGATGATAAGCATCATACATCATCGGCCTTATTAAATGATTGAAGCCACTGTTAACACCTGCAAAAAGTGCGGCGGGAGTCTGTTTGATAACATTTGTCTTTGTAATAAAATAGCCTGCCTGGCTTACCAGGTATTTCCCCGGTTCAAACCAAAGTTCCAGGCCTTTTACTTTTGGATTTTCAAATTGAGCAAATGCCTGTGCAATTTTTTGTCCCAGCATAGCAACATCTGTTTCATTATCGCCCTGTTGATAGGGGACTTTAAAACCGCTTCCCATATCAAGATATTTTAAGTTGGGAAAATGCTCAACAGTATTCAGCATCACATCCAGCCCCAGCAGAAAAACATTAATATCTTTTATTTCACTGCCGGTGTGCATGTGAATTCCTTCCACATTCAGGTTGGTTGTTTTTACCACCCTTTCAATATGCCGCATCTGGTGAATAGAAATACCAAACTTACTATCCACATGGCCTGTAGAAATTTTAAAATTGCCACCGGCCATGATGTGTGGATTTAACCGTATACAAACCGGGTAGGAGTTTCCGTATTTGGCACCAAACTGTTCGAGGATTGAAATATTATCAATATTAATATTTACACCCAACTCTTTTGCCTGAACTATTTCATCAAAGTCAACACAGTTTGGTGTATAAAGAATGTCCTTTGGTTCAAAGCCGGCCATCAATCCCAGTTTTACTTCATGAATACTTACACAATCAAGTGATGCACCTAAGGAATGGATATATTTCAGCACATTTAAATTGGTAAGCGATTTACAGGCGTAAAAAAAACGGGCATTAGAATCCTTAAATGCTTTTTTCAGTTTGTTGTATTGTTGGGCAATACGTTCTGCATGGTAAATATAAACCGGTGTACCATATTCCTGGGCAATGTCAACCAATTGTTGATGCGTTAGTGATTGTTGCATAAAGCGAAAATAATAAATGTAACGCTGATTCTGATGATTGAAATGATTTCGCAGATTTTACGCAACTATTTCCTGTATCTCCGTTGGCTCCATGTTTGCATTACGCATAGCAATACCTCTAACTGCATTGGAAGCAAAATCCATAAAAGCTTTCCTGGTAATTACGTCATCACCAACCATGGCAGGTACGCCAATATCTCCACCTTCCCTGATGCTTTCTACAATTGGTATTTGTCCCAGGAAGGGGATATCAAATTCTTCTGCTAGATTTTTACCACCATCTTTTCCAAAAATATAATATTTGTTTTCCGGTAATCCGGTCCCGTTATTGGGCGGGATGAAGTAACTCATATTTTCTACCAAACCTATAACCGGTACTTTTAACTGTGCCTGTCCAAACATGGCAATTCCTTTTTTAGCATCGGCCAGTGCTACTGTTTGTGGCGTAGTAACCACAATAACACCCGTAACCGGTACGGTTTGTACTATGGTTAAATGAATGTCGCCGGTGCCCGGTGGCATATCAATGACCAGGTAATCGAGTTCGCCCCAATCTACTTCACTAACAAACTGGCGGATAGCACTGCTTACCATGGGCCCCCGCCAAACCACGGCCTGTTTTTCATCTATGAGTAAACCAATGCTCATCATTTTGATCCCGAATTTTTCAATAGGTACGATCAATCCTTTGTTATCCACTTCTTTCATTAAAGGCCTTTCGCCCCTTACGCCAAACATAATATGCTGGCTTGGGCCATAAATATCTGCATCCATTAAACCAACTTTGGCACCGCCTGCTGCAAGTGCCAGGGCAAAATTGGAGGCAACTGTACTTTTACCTACACCGCCTTTGCCACTCACTACAGCAATAATATTTTTTACACCGCTTAATATGGTTTTACCATCTTTTCGGTTGCTGCTGGTGTTGCTGGTAAAGTTTACAGTAACCACAGCTTCTTTATTTACCAGTAACTTTACGGCATTAATACAGGCATTCATGATCAGGTCTTTCAGCGGACATGCAGGTGTTGTTAGTACTACAGTAAAAGAAACATTATTACCATCAATTTTAATATCTTTTACCATATTCAATGTTACCAGGTCTTTGCCCAGGTCGGGTTCCTGTACATTACTAAGTGCTTTTAAAATAGCCTCGTTTGTCATCGTTCAATTATTTGTTAAAAAAACAGGTAGAACAGCAAATTTAAACATTGATGCCCTTACTTTGTTTATTAATTAAGGAATGTTGGTATTTTTGGAAATAAGGATCAGGATTTAGTGTGCATAAAGTAGTTTGAATTTTCAATATAAAATGCTCAATTTTCAATGTTCAGTTAAAAGCAATGTGATTTAAAAGTTCTGTCACTTGAACATTGATTATTGAATATTGATTATTGAATATTTTTTTATATTCCAGGTTACCGGGAAGTTAATTTTAGTAATTGAATGAAGAAATTTATACCATACATTTTTATAATCTCTTTAATCTTACCTGTTGCTGCCAGCGCACAGTTTGAAACATTTAAGGATTCCGTGGTACAATTGTATGGTATTGTAATGACTGCCGATAGTTTGAAAGGTCTGGAATCGGTAAGTGTGGTTGTAAAAGGACAGAACCGGGGTACCATAACCAATGGCAAAGGGGTATTCAGCATCGTGGTTTTAAAAGGGGACCAGGTAGAATTTACCAGCATTGGTTATAAACCCAAAACAATATCTATACCTTCAAACCTGGAAGGGAATCTACACAGTATTATTCAGCTAATGGTAAATGATACTATTTATTTAGCAGCAACTATTATTAAAGCAAGACCAACCCGGGCTCAGTTTGAACGTGATTTTATAAATACAGAGATACCTGATGATTATATTACGGTGGCCCGTAAAAACACCAATGATGCCACACGCAGGATATTGGTTGCAAACCTGCCAACAGATGGGAGAGAGGCCAGTAACCGTTATTTAAGACAAGCCAGTAATAAGGCATATTATGCCGGACAGGCACCCCCAATGAATATTTTTAATCCTTTCGCCTGGTCTGAGTTTATTAAAGCCTGGAAGCGGGGCGATTATAAAAGTAAAAAATAACACGCTTCCCTCATTACTGCTGCAGGTAACTGCATATGCGATGCCTGCCATAAAAAAATATTTCCTGTAATTTAGCTGCAACTTAACATTATGAAAATTTTCCTCATTGGATTTATGGGAAGTGGCAAAACTTATTGGGGCAGGTTATGGTCTCAGCAAAATGATATTGATTTTTTTGATCTGGATGAAATGATTGAGCAGCATCAGAAAAAAACAATTATTAAAATATTTGAAGAAGAAGGCGAGGCAATTTTCAGAAATATAGAAACAGAAACATTAAAAATATTTACTGAAAATAATAACTGTATCATTGCCTGTGGCGGCGGTACTCCCTGTTATAATGATAATATGCATTGGATGAATGAAAACGGGATAACCGTTTACCTGTCTGCATCGCCGCAATATATATATAACCGGGTTATTGAAGAAAAAGACAGGCGTCCCCTGATCAGGGATTTGAACAATACTGATCTGCTTTTATATATTGAACAGAAATTAAAAGAAAGGGAACCAATTTACAAGCAGGCAGAACTTATTTTTCAGGTTGAAGAACTTAATGCGGCAAGTTTTCAAAAAATCATAATTTGTAATTTATAATTCAGTCACATGCACAAAGGGTTTTTAAAAACAGCAACACTAACCGGAGCTTTATCAGTTATTTTGGGAGCATTTGCTGCACATCGTTTAAAACAGATCTTGTCGCCGGAGATACTGCAGGTTTTTGAAACGGCGGTACGTTACCAGTTTTATCATGTGTTTGCTTTGATGGCTGCGGGTATTTTATATAAAGAATTTACGGGTAATCTGCTGAAATGGGCCGGCTACTTATTTATTACCGGTATGATCTTATTCTGTGGGTCATTGTATTTACTGTGTTATATAAAACATAATGAATGGCCGTTAAGCGGGGTTGGTGCAATTACCCCAATTGGCGGGGCTGCTTTTATTGCCGGATGGATCATGTTATTTGCCGGAATTGCAAAACGCATCCGATAGCTATCGGATTAAAACTGGGTTACTTTTCTGTGTAAAGTTACCAGTGTTCCGTTATTATTTTCAATACTGAATTCAATATCTACATCGGCCATTCTCTTTTTCATATTTTTTAAACCGTTACCAAACTGGCGCAGGGAATCAAAATCAATACCCTTGCCATTATCCTGAATATATAAGGTTAGCCTGTCATCAGTTCTTACAAGCGTAATATTTACTTCAGAGGCATTTGCATGTTTTAGAATATTATTCAGTGCTTCCTTAACTACGAGGAAAACATTTCTTCTGATCTCACCAATTACCTGAATATTCGGAAGATTTTCGGGTATATCGATCCTGCATTTTATTCCGGTATCTTCAAAATACTCCAGTGCATAACTTCTGATGTAGGCGATCATATTTCCCAAAGAATCATTACTGCTGCTCATGCTCCAGATAATAGCATTCATTTTATTTAATAATTCATTTGCCGATGAGGATATTTTATCTATTTCGGGTATTTGATTAGTGTCCAGCTTACTTTTTGCCAGTTCGCTGTATAACCTGATCGTGGTCATCCCTGCGCCAAGGTCGTCATGCATATCTGCACTGATCCTGTTACGTTCTTCCTGTTGTGCTTTTATTACAGCAATCTGCATTTCAAATTCCTGTTTCTCAGCTTCCAGTTTCATGGCTTCCTGTTCTTTAATTTTCTGGATCAATTCGCTCCTGTTTTTAAAGGTAAGCCCTAACAGAAAAAAGGCCAGTTCGGATACAATGCCTATATAATAAAAAAACAACGCAGAAAAAATACCGCCCAGCTTTATGTTAAATAAAATTATCGCAAATGAGATCAAAGAAAAAAATACCAGCATTGCATTTCCGGCAGCGATATAGTTAAGCAGGCGGTTATGCTGTTTAAATGCTAAATAAATAAATGCCACCCCAATACCCAGGAAAATAAATTTCATGATATTTTCCAGGTAAAACTGCGGCAAATAGGTATCGGTAAAAAAATTGAGAATGGTATAAACGATCAGTAACAACATAATGAAACGTTCTCCGTATTTTAATATTTTTTCTAAATTGGGGTAGTTGATTTTTGTGTTTAAAAATTTCCGGGTAAAGGAAATATAAAATATAGTACCAGTGGCAAGCAGAAAAAAATCAAAATAGCTATAGTAAAAATTAGTAAAATCTGAAGGATTTTTAGGTACTAATGAATTAAAGAATATTAATAGAAACATGCATAAAGAATAGAGCGCATTATAAATAAATTCTGGTTTAAAGCTGATGATAAAATTGGTTACCATAAACAGGATCATCATAAATAGTACCCCGCTTAATATAAAGCCTAAAATCTGTATATTGTATTTGTGCCCTGCAATAAATACAGTAAAATTATTGATATAGCTTTCATTTACCAGCTTTGGACTTATTCCATTAAAATCATTTTTTAAAGGTTCCAGTTGAATCAAAACATATGATAATTCTCCGGCCCCCAGGGTAAATTTTCTAAAACCCGGAACATTATTTGAGTCATTGCGCTTTATGGGTTTGTCATTGATTTTATATAATGCTATTTTTTTAAAATAAGTACCTGGGGATAAATAAGCAGATTTCTCAGTATCAGCACTGTTTAATACTAAAATTTTCAGGTAAAATGAATAGGTGATCATACCTGTAGGGATATCCTTTCTTTTTTTAAAATCCGATAGTGGTGAAAAGTTTTTTTGTAAAATTTCGGATATTGAAAGCTTTGCTGAGGTATCTATATATAACGCTGTTTTTGATATTATAATGCTGTCTTCTTTTACCCAGGCTATGTCAATAGGTATAGAATCTGATAAAATCTGGGCACTACAATAGGTAACAGTAATGCAAAATCCCAGCAGGGTAACAATACTTTTCAACAGTTGGTTGTTTTATCAAACCTACATAAATTCACTGATACTGCATATAGTAAACTCATTTTTTGTGTGTATTTGAACTAAGGGTTTTCTATATCTTTGCAGGCAATGACGAATAAATTAAAATCTTCTAAACTAAAAAACGTTGATCCTGATAAATTAAAGCAGGAAAAGGAAGAAACAGTGGAAGTAAAACAGTTATTGAAGGATGAACGTACCCATAAAATTGCGGGCAGTATTTTATTGCTTTTAGCCTTCCTTTTTTTTATTGCATTCACTTCTTACTTATTTACCTGGGGCGAAGACCAGGACAAATTCAGCTACAGGATGCTGCTTGCCAATGATATAAAAGTGCAGAATCTGCTGGGGACCTTCGGCGCATTTATTTCAGAAATTTTTATCAGGCATGGGTTTGGCATTGCTTCTTTTCTGATTTGTTTGAGTTTTTTTACTGCCGGAGTTAATTTATTTTTTGGTAAAAAGGTTTTTTCAATTTCCCGTAATATCAAATACCTGGTTGTTGGATTACCGGTGATCAGTGTAGCTGCGTCGGTTATTTTTAACGAAATGCCCTTTCCATGGGGCGGTGCTGTTGGCGATATGACAAGAGACTGGTTGTACAAAACAATCGGGCAGGTGGGCACTGTTGCAATACTGCTGGTAACCGTGTTGTCCTATATCATTTGGCGTTTTAACCCTTCATTTAATTTACCATCGAAAAAAAATAAGGATAGTATCGATGAAAATATCACCCCGGTTGATGAAAGTATATCTGAAAAAGTTGAGTGGAACGGAACAGCAGAAAGCTCACCAGGAAGCATGAACAGCTTAAAAAAGGATGTACCCATACCGCAACTGCTTTCAATAGAAGATCCGGTATTTGATCATGATCTTACTATTGTTGAAAAGGAAGAGATTAAAAAGGATCAGGTAGTAATTCCGGAAACTGTAATTCAGCAAACGGTGATCCCGG
>JAYTOF010000128.1:0-10021 GCA_043747955.1 Chitinophagaceae bacterium | reverse complement strand
ATTCCTGCCAGTTGCATGGCTTCCCACATACTGCCACCCCCATTATACCGCAGGTCAAGAATAAGCCCTTCAATATTATCTTTCCGCAGCTTAACTATTTCCTTGCTTACATCATTGGCACAACCGTCATACTTAATATCTCTTTCATCTTTAATGAATTCATTTTCCCTGCTGTAAAAACCTGGCAGGTTTATGTAACCGATATTTTTTTTACCATGCAATACATAGCTTTTAACGATCCCTTCCTCATCCGTAATTTTTTCTCTATTGAGTTTTACGGTTTTTATTTCCCCGGCTGCTGTTTTTACGGTTATTTCCAGCTCCGATTCATTATTACCAGCCAGCAGGTTATCCAACTCTTCCTCATCATCCATATCAGCGACTGTTTTTTCAACACCGTCACTTTTAACTTTTACCAAAAGGTCGCCGGTATGCAGTTTTCCGCTTCGCCAGGCGCTGCCCCCCGGTTGTAAAAAGCTGATGGCCGTTTCGCCTTTCTCATTTTTATCCAGGTCAAACCCGGCACTGAATTCCGAAGCACTCATCTCTGTTTCAAACTCATTTTTTACTTTGAAGTTCATGTAATTGGTATGCGGATCATAGCACCAGGCAATGGCGTTCAGGTATTGGTCTTCCAGCTGTGTTTCAAATTTTTGTGGTGTTTGCAACAGGTTTCGGATATAAGCCCGCTCCTGCTTTTTTATTTTTTCTCTTGCCGCTGTTTCCAGTTGGGTAAAATCTGCAGGCAAAGTTTCTGAGACCGTACTTTCCCTTTCAGTTAAAATAGAAGCGATCTTTTCCAATACCTGCCACTTTAAAAATTTTTGCCAGCGTTGTATAAGGGCTGCATCAGATTCAGCATAAGTAAAACAGGGCCACCCCATATAATCCGGTTTTGAAAAATCGAAAGGCTTTGCCAACAGTGCCAGTATGATGCTATCTGCTTTTTGCAGATTTATTTTATACAAAGCCGTTGAGCGGTTATAAAAATTCCAGCCCTTACGCAGCAACTCATCATCCAGTTTTGTTTTAAAGGAATCTAACCCGGTGATATTCTGCTGTGTAAAAAAAAGTTTTTCGTCATCCAGTTCTGTCATCCATTTGTAATAGAGTTGTGCCGATGAAGTATCATTCCAGTTTACCGGCTGGTAATGGCTGAGCTCCAGAAAACGGCGAAGGGTTATAACTTTCTGATGCAGTGTTTCCGTCATTGTTTGTTGTGCCTGTATATGCAAACAGGAGATCAACAGAAACAGCAGGCAGATCCTTTTCATGAAACGGTTTTGGTACCCCAATGAATTAAAACGTAAAATTTGTATACAAACAAGAAAAATTATTTCAACCCCAGTTCCATCACGATCCTGTCAATCTTTTCATCCAGTATTTTTTGGGTTGCATCAAACCTGGCAGCACTATCCAGTTTTGTATTTACACTAAAATAAAATTTTATTTTTGGTTCGGTACCGCTTGGCCGGGCAGATATCTTTGTGCCATCGGCCAATACAAACTGCAATACATTACTTTTTGGCTGATCAATTGTCCAGCTTTCGCCGGTTTGTAAATTTTTGCCCAGCTGCAGTTCATAATCCAGTAATTCATTTACAGCAGCCCCATCAATGGTAAGTGGTGGATTATTCCGGTAGCCTTCCATCATATTTTCAATTTCCCTTGCTCCATTCATCCCTTTTTTAGTAACACTCACCAGGTTCTCTTTAAACAATCCATATTGCACGTACAGATCGATCAGTTTATCAAAGAGGCTGCGGCCCTTATTTTTTTCATAAGCTGCCATCTCACAAAGCAAGGCTACTGCACTGATCGCATCCTTATCCCTGATCTCATCACCGATCATTAATCCAAAACTTTCTTCTCCGCCGATGATATATTTTTCTTTCCCTTCCTTTTCTTTTATCAATGCCGCTATCCATTTAAAACCGGTAAGTACATTGTAACAGCTTACACCGTTTTCTTTTGCAATGGCATCGATCATATCTGTGGTAACAATGGTTTTTATCACCATATCATTAAGCTGCTGCAATCCTTTTGCTTTTCTTGCTTCAATCATATAGTTAAAAGCAAGCATGGCAGTTTGGTTACCGTTCATTAATATCCATTCGCCTTTATTATTTTTTACGCCGATGCCTACCCTGTCCGCATCCGGATCGGTACCCAGTAAAATATCAGCATTAAGTTCTTTAGCATTTTTTAAACCAATGCTCATGGTTTCGGTTTCTTCGGGGTTGGGATAAATGACCGTAGGAAAGTTGCCATCCGGATTGCTTTGTTCTTTTACAATGTGTACATTATCGAAACCGAATTGTTGCAATGCCTGTGGCACCAGCATAATACCGGTACCATGTATTGGCGTAAATACAATTTTAAGGTCATGCTGTGCCGCACAAATATCCGGGTAAACCGACAGCCCCCTTACCATTTCCAGGTAAGCCTCATCCATTTCCCTGCCGATAATGATTATATTTTTTTCTCCCCCGGTCCATTTTACATCATCAACTGAAGCAATCTTCTCCACTTCTTTAATTACATTCTTATCATGCGGAGGTACCATTTGTGCACCATCATCCCAATAAGCCTTGTACCCGTTATATTCTTTTGGGTTGTGAGATGCAGTACAGACCACGCCTCCTTTACAACCGTTCTTTCTAATAGCAAAACTCAACTCCGGAGTTGGGCGCAGCGCTTCAAACAAATAAACTTTAATCCCATTTGCTGCAAAAACATTAGCAGTGATCTCTGCAAAAAAGCGGCTGTTATTACGGCAATCATGTGCTATAGCTACACTTATATCACCTTTAAAACATTGTATCAAATAATTGGCATAGCCCTGTGTTGCCATGCCCACCGTATATTTATTCATCCGGTTGGTACCCATACCCATAATACCACGGAGACCGCCGGTACCAAATTCCAGGTTTTTATAAAAGGCGTCTTCCAGTTCACCCGGATTGTCTTTTTGCAAACGGGTTATCTCATCCTTAACTGATTGATCATAATTACCGGTAAGCCAGCTGTTAATCTTTTGTTGAATACCTGAATCCATATTTTTTTGTTTTACCGTTAAAAATAAATTATTAAAAATTCATTGAAACAAATTTAGTAGATTTATCTATGCATTTCAACTGCAAAAAATATACACCCCTTTTTTTGGTTAAAACAATTTTGAGCATCATTATAATTTTAATTTATTCTTTAACAACGTTTGCACAAAATAGTATTTTACTAAAAGATACTTCAATATTTCATTTTAATCCCATTTTAACTGCTGCTTTTAAAAAGGCCCATAAGCCAAACTCAAATCTTAATGACAGGTTTAAAAGCCCGAATAATCAATTAATGTACTGGCCAAATTATCCGTTAACAGCTGCGCAAATAGAAGCCAGGGGCAGAAAAAATAATGAATCCATTGTTAAACAAATAGCCAGTGATTTTATTTACAGCTATGTTAATTCTCTTTTATATGGCAAAAAACATTTACCTGCAGCAGTACCTATATTTTAACGGTTACTCAAAACTCCGCTATTATCTTTAACGTATATCTTAACTAACACCATCACAAAGGCCTGTTATGCGTATTTTTGCTTTTTTATGACCACATCCCCTGTACATCATTCAGCTTCATTGTACCCGTTTAAGGCAGTACGATCCTGTATACTGAAAACTGTGCTGCTTTCTTTTATCAGCCTGTTATTTTTCTTTTCATCACCTGCACAGGATGAGTCTGTCAGCAGCCTGGGATCAACTAATCCCCCAGTCAAACCTTCTCCGGATACATCGATCAATCCTTTGTCCAAAAAACAAATTAACAATCGTGTAAAAATAGTGGCTGCCACAAATATTGCCGTTTACAGCGCATCTATTGCTGCTTTATATGCTACCTGGTATAAAGATTATCCTCAAAGTAATTTTCATAGTTTCTATGACCTTGATGAATGGCAACAGATCGACAAGATAGGCCATATCTATAGTGCCTACACCGTAGGTAAATTTAGTATGGAACTCTGGCGCTGGACCGGCATCGAAAGAAAAAAAAGAATTTGGATAGGTGGCATGAGTGGTGCCTTTTATCAAACAGTAATTGAAGTGTTGGATGGTTTCAGCTCGCAATGGGGATGGAGTTGGGGAGACTTTGGTGCCAATATTGCTGGAAGTGGCATGTTGGTAGCACAGGAACTGGCATGGGATGAGCAACGTATTCAATTCAAATTTTCTTTTAACCGCAAAAATTACTACGACCCTGGCCTGAATCAAAGAAGCGATAAAATTTTTGGCAAAAGCCTTTCTGAACGGGGTTTAAAAGACTATAATGCACAAACCTATTGGCTGAGTACCAGTATCAGGTCATTTTTCCCAAAAAGTAAATGGCCGGCATGGCTGCAGGTTTCTGTTGGTACAGGTGCAGAGGGAATGTTTGGCGCAACAGAAAATATTGGTAAAGATGAAAACGGGAATATTAATTTTAACCGTACCGATATTAAACGTTACCGGCAATGGTACCTGGCACCGGATATTGATCTGACTAAAATTAAAACAAAACGGAAGGGGATCAGGTTTGCTTTATCCATTTTGAATATTGTAAAATTTCCGATGCCTGCACTGGAATATTCAAATGGTTGTTTTAAAGTAAAAGCGATTGGATTTTAGTGCCCCTATCCCCTAAAGGGGAAATTCGGGGAGATATTATCGAAGTGCTTTGCTCAGGGTCTCTTTATAAAACGAAAACTAAATAAAAAACGGAATCATAACCCCTCCACTTCGGAGTTCCTGCAAATGAACGTGTGTTAGCTCTTGGGGTGAGGTCAATCCATCCACGCCCCTGTTACTTCTCCACCGGCTACTTCCACACAAATATGTGCATCCAAAGTAGTTGACAGTGAAAGCCCCACATAATCCATTTCAATTGGAAAAGTTTTGTGCGTTCTTTCTACCAGGGCCAGTGTTTGAATTTTTTTGGGATAGCATTCCAGTAAAGGTTTTAAAGCATACAGCATGGTACGGCCGCTGTTAGCCACATCATCAATCAGTAAGATCGTTTTATCATTAAAATCCATAGTAACACTTAATGTAACAGCTGCAGGTTTCTTTTTATCAATGCTCAGTTCAATCACGATCACTTCACCGGTAAATACTTCTTTTAAATAATGGCAAATTTTTTCTGCGATCACCGTACCATGAGCCTTTATGCCAATAAGTATCAATTGCGTTGCAGTATAGTTTTCTTCCACTACCTGTAATGCCATGCGCCTCAGTTTCCTGTTAGCCACTTCGGCTGTCATTATTTGTTTTTTATGTTTCATGATACCACGAATTTAATTGAAAATGAAACACAAAGGAAAAGGAAATAGCCACAAAGACACAAAGGCGCTAAGAAAAAACTTCGTTTTTTAAAAAATATTTGTGACTTGCTGTCTTTGTGGCAAACCATGATATGCCATAGGCAGAATCCCAAAAGTAATTTGTGTTGATCTGAAAACAAATCCGGGTAATCTGTGGTTTAAAAAACATTTAACTTTGTGCATCAAACCCGATTATGCACATCCTACAACAAATACTTTTTATAGCCCTTACTGCCTTCGCCATCTGGCTCTTCGCTAAAAATATCGGCATCATCCGCCGCAATATTTTTCTCGGCAAAGCCGAAGACCTCAGCGACAATCCCTCAAAGCGCTGGAGAAATTTGTTCCTCCTCGCACTCGGACAAAAGAAAATGTTCCGCAACATCCATGTGGCCATCATGCACTTTATCATTTATGCAGGTTTCATCATCATTAATATAGAAGTGCTGGAAATAGTACTCGACGGCATGCTGGGTACACACCGTTTGTTCCTTCCCTATATTGGAGGTTTATATACATTCCTCATCAACTTTTTTGAGATACTCGCCGCAGGCGTACTGGCCGTTTGTGTTATCTTTTTAATAAGAAGAAATGTCATTAAACTAAAACGTTTTATCAGTAAGGACCTTGATGGCTGGCCAAGAAGTGATGCCAATTATATTTTAATAACCGAGATCATTTTAATGTCGCTGTTCCTGTTTATGAACAGCAGCGACAGAGCCTTACAATTACAGGGAGCCGGTCATTACCACGAAACCGGTAATTTTATTTTCTCCGGCATCATTGCCCCATCATTATCCGGTTTATCGCAGGCAACATTAATTACTATTGAACGCAGCTGCTGGTGGCTGCATATCCTGGGAATATTTGCCTTTTTAAATTACCTGCCTTACAGCAAGCACCTGCATATTTTATTGGCCTTTCCTAATGCGTATTACGCAAGGCTTGATGTAGTTGGTGAAATGCACAATATGGAAAGCGTGCAGAACGAAGTGAAATATATGATGCAGCCGGAGCTTGCTCCTGAATTACCCCAGGTAGAAACCGGGGTCAATTCAACTTCTATGAAATTTGGCGCTAAAGATGTTTTTGACCTCAGCTGGAAAAGTTTACTGGATGCCTACAGTTGTACCGAATGTGGCCGCTGCAGCACTGCCTGCCCTGCCAACCAGACCGGTAAGTTATTAAGTCCCCGAAAAATTATGATGGACACCCGTGACAGATTGGAAGCCATTGGAAAGAACATAAAGACAAATGGAGAATTTAAAGATGATGGCAAAACTTTATTGAAGGATTATATTACTGTTGAAGAATTACGTGCCTGCACCACCTGTAATGCCTGTGTACAGGAATGCCCGGTAAGTATATCTCCACTTGATATTATTATTGAAATGCGCCGCGCCCTTATTATGGAAGACAGTAATGCCCCGCAGGAATGGAACACAATGTTCGGCAATATCGAAAATAATTTTGCACCCTGGAAGTTTAGTCCTGATGACAGGGATAAGTGGAAGGAGGAAATGGTCTGATCTTGGTTATGAATTATGAGTTATGTATTTTCAGTTTTCAATTTTTAATTTTTAATTGTTTGGATTACCAGCCAATATCCCTGATTGAGCAGAATTGGCGACGCTCCGTTCAACAGCAGATGTTTGGGGAGCTTTTATTGAAGCGCAGATGTTTCGTGAAGACACGAAACTAGGCATAGGAATAGCCTCAAATACTTACCTACACTTATTTATCATTTTTTGCAACACCCCATTATTTCAGTAAATTTGGTTTATAAAAAAATCTTTATGACAGAGATTGTAATTGACAAAAAGAAATACATATTAATTCCTGAAAAAGATTACCAGATTTTGCAAAAAAAAGCTGCCTTAAAAACCAAAGCAGAAAAAACATTTACTATTGATGAAGCCCGGACGTACAGCAAATAACTAATCAGGAAATGGGCAGCAGCTTAAAGTTAGTAACCCATGAAAATAATTACCTGGAACTGCAATATGGCTTTTCGAAAAAAAGCCGGGCATATCCTGGCCCATAAGCCAGATATTATTGTGGTACCCGAATGTGAGCACCCCGATAAATTAAAATTCAATGACGGGATACCCACACCCGCCGATATACTTTGGTTTGGCGAAAATAAAAATAAGGGCCTCGGCATTTTTTCATACAGCCACTTCAGGTTTAAGCTGCTCAAAACCCACAATCCGGAGTTTAAAATGATTGTTCCCATTGCAGTTACAGGCAACAATTATGCATTCACTTTATTTGCTGTGTGGGCAAACAACCCCGCCGACCCCGATGGCACATATGTAGAACAAGTGTGGAAAGCCATTCACCATTACAAATTATCCAAAAAGAATACGATACTCACCGGCGACTTTAACAGCAATACCATTTGGGACCGGAAATACCGTACCGGCAACCACACACATGTGGTGGACCTGCTGAAGAAAAAAGGAATTACCAGTTGCTATCATTTGCAGCATAAACAAATACAGGGAAACGAAGATCACCCTACTTATTATTTATACCGGCACCCGGATAAACCTTATCACCTGGATTATTGCTTTGCATCAACCGACCTGGCCAATAAAATCCAAGCGGTAGAAATCGGTGACTTCAGTTTTTGGTCAGCATACAGCGATCATGTTCCGGTGATGGTAACTTTCCTTGATGCCTGAAATACAACTGCATTCTTTCGTAACCTTTATCAGCTTGAAGTTGTAAATAATATTTCGTTACTTTAATAATAAATTATACCATGAGGAAATTATTATTTGGAATGCTATTCTGCCCCCTGTTTTCATCAGCCCAAAACAACCTGCCCCGTTTTGAAAAGGATACACTCTATACCACAGGTGGCTATAAAATTTACAAAGGGCAAACACTTTACCTGGCCAACGGAACATCGGAAGCAGGCTATTTTAATTTTATTAAATTTCATCCGGGACTGGCAAAAAATAATACCTACAGTTTACAAAACAGTACAATCCTGGTAAGTAAATTAAAAGCTTTTAAATATTCAGGGCCCGATAATAACAGTATCAGAATTACCGGCACACTAACTTATAAAGATGGAAAGCAGGAGGAAACCGACATTGTGATGAATTTTGAAAGGGCTACTGAAGATTATGACGGCTTACAGAGTGAACTAAACGTGCCGGAAGCAAATAAAATAAAACGCAGTGCGGGGGCAGCAACACCCGAAACAAAAAAACAAACGGTAGCAGCAGAAACAAAAAAACAAACGGGTTCTGACGAAATAAAAAATATATTGATAGCAGATGAAATAAAAAAACTGTTTGATCTGTACAAGGTCGGTGCATTAACCAAAGAAGAATTTGAAACACAAAAGAAAAAATTACTGGAGAAACAATAACACCCTGCAAGTAAAACAATAAAATAATTTATTACTTCCGAATCAGGTACTTCACGCCCGCTTCTCCGCTGCTGTAATCAAAATCATGAAGCCCTTGCTGAAACCCAAACAACAGGCCGAAACTTTTTATTCTTTTCTCCATATTAAACCTGAACACTACCGGTTTATCCCCGCTGTTTTCCAAATAACCCCAGTAACCGGCCACATTGGTTTGTATCTTCCAGCTATTTTTATTCCACTCCAGCCCCGTTCCAAACAGGAAGGCATCATCCTGGTTATTTTTGTCAGATTCTATGTGCCAGGAATAAAAACCCAGCATACCTGTCCATTTAAGTGCCGTATGATGGATGGGCTTGCCGAATGAAATATCAAAATAATAACCGGGTGCATCAATATCCCTGGCTGCCCCAAAACCCGAACCGATCGGAAAACGGTATCCGATCCTTGCCGCAAGACTGATCTTTTTTTTCCATCTTTTCAGTATCTGAAAATTTGTATTCAAATGCAATTCACCTTCCCCTTTTTTATCATAATAAAACTGTGGAAAAATATGCCTTTCTTCTTTCATCGCATGACTCAACTGATAATATTCAAACGGTACCCAAAAAATATCCATGGAAATAAATTCTTTTACCAAACAGTAATTGGCATATACTGCATAGTTCTGTGTATTGTCTCCTTTGGAAAAATGAAAATTGCCTGTTGCACTTATAAAAAAGCTGCTGTCGATGCATCCATTGCCAACACGGGGCACCGGCAAGGCGTTAGGCCCCTGGAAAGCAGGTTGTGTTTTGATATATCTCGACCAGTGGCTTACCCCATCCCATTGTACCAATTGTGACCATTGGGCAAGTGTTTGGGCATTGCCGCCCTGTGTCCAAAAAATAAAGGTTAAAACAAACCATTTATGCATCAACCAAAAAATTATTCTTAAAAATAAAACATCCGGCGATCATATAAAGACTTTTTTTCCGGCAACAAATATTGCAGGAGATGCTGTCCGAAAATAAAACTGATTACATTGCAGTCTTTACTGCAAAAGCACAAACTAAAATTCATGATCGAAAAAAAATGGTTCCTTATAGATAATGCTGCCGAAATTGATTCGCCTGCATTATTGGTTCATCCCGGCAAGGTGAAAGCCAATATACAAACAGCGATAAAAATGACAGGTGATATAAACAGGCTTAGGCCGCATGTTAAAACACATAAATGTGCCGAAGTGGTAAAGCTGATGAAGGACGCCGGGATATACAAATTTAAATGTGCAACTATTGCCGAAGCC
>JAYTOF010000127.1:0-11881 GCA_043747955.1 Chitinophagaceae bacterium | reverse complement strand
CACATTAATATACACTAAACTGCTTTTTGCGACTTAACGCTAACTTTTTGTGTGTGGACTAATATAAGATTATCTAAAATTTTACTTTAAGTAAGTCATTCCAATTTCATTCTATTTACTGCCTTTTTATCAGTACCTAAAATACTATTAAATACATGATTGTTTTGGGGTATATTTCTTCAAATGGAATTCTTTTAAATCAATGAAAAGCAAGTAGTTATACTACCTTGTAGGAAGTAGTATATAGTCGCCCCATTTTTAGAATTTACAATTTCTTTTAAACTTCTTTTCTTAATTTACGCCTCGAAACAAAATGCATGAAAATATTCAACCCCTTCTATACCCTACTGTTTATTTTAATATCTTTTTTGGCGACATCCTGTCAGGCTCCCAAGGAATTGGTTTATAGAGATTTTAAAAATTTAAATATTGAAAAAATTGGATTTGGGTCCACCACATTAAAATTGGATCTCATTTATTATAATCCTAATAATTTTGGCTTACAGCTTAAATACATCGATCTGGATATTTTTATTGACAATAATTACCTGGGGCAAAGCTCACAGGATTACCAGATAAAGATTCCCAGGCTGGCAGAATTTTCACTGCCAATTCAAATAGATGTTGCTATGGAAAGTTTACTTAAAAATACAATGGTTACATTTTTGGGCAAGGAGGTAACCATAAAGATCAACGGGAAAGTTAAACTGGGAAAAGCCAATGTTTATAAAATTTTCCCGGTAAATTATGAGGGGAAACACCGTTTTTCGATTTTTTGACAACCTTGCTGATATCTTCAAAAATTGAAAATACGAGCATTATTTGGAGGATAATTATCGTTTTTTATTGTTTAAGTGGTGCCTTTGTTTTTAAAGTGTCTATATGTATTCTACACTCCTTGGGCAGGCTTTTAAAGGCAGATTCTTCAGCTTCAATATCATCAGCAGCAAAACCCAGGTTTGCTATAGCTACCTTTATATTTTCTAATGTAGTACGGTCGTTCAGCCAGCTTACGGTTGTGGTTTTTTGCTTAATATTCACTTTTACAGAAGTTAGCCCATATTCTCTTGCAATAAAAAACTCAACCCGCTCCTTACATTTATCACATTGAATTGTCGGCGTTTTAATAATGCCCTTACCGGAAACTTTTTGTGATTGAGCAAATGCAGTAGTAAAAACACAACATATTGCAAAAAAACTAAGTGTAATTAGTTTCATTTTATTAATTTGAATTAAAGTTATCAATTTCCCTTCCAATTCGCTGGATCAGTCCTCCAATTTAACAAGCTGTTTTGTTGATCTTCGGTAATAATCCCCTTTTCAACAGCTAAACTTATCAGGGTTTGATAATTTGTAAGGGAATAAAAAGGAATATTGGCTGTTTTAAAAGCATCTTCTGCTATTTTAAACCCATAGGTAAATATAGAAATCATACCAATGACCTCAGCTTCAGCAGCTTTTAAAACGTCACAAACCTGTAAACTGCTTTTGCCTGTTGAAATAAGGTCTTCAATAACCAGTATTTTCTGCCCCTTTTTCAGGGCCCCCTCTATCTGGTTACTTAAACCATGCTCCTTAGGCTTAGGCCGTACATAAATAAATGGCAGTTTAAGTTGATCTGCAGCCATGGCTCCCCAGGGTATTCCAGCTGTTGCAACGCCGGCAAGTACATCAACCTCCTGAAATTTTTCAAATATCACACTACACATCTCGCTTTTAATAAAATCCCTGATATAAGGATAGGATAAAACCTTTCGGTTATCACAGTAAATCGGGCTTTTCCATCCGCTTGCCCAGGTAAAGGGTTCTTGCGGGCTCAATTTAATTGCATTAATTTGTAAAAGCTTTTCAGCTACTGCTTTTTCGTTAGTCATGTTGCAAATTTGACCAATGCAATTTAAAAACTGAAATTTATTTATGTACATTAATGTTTATTTTGGCGATAAACCTTTAATTCTTTGTAATGAAATTAATAAGGAATTAAATGAGATACTGCATCATCCTGATGCAGTATTTGTTGATGAGATATCACCAAAGGCAATCAAATCGATGCTTCACGAGATTAAGAAAGAAGAATTTCATGCAGGTGTAATCTGGAATGCAGACCTGGATGAATTAAAAAAAGCCTTTTTTAAAAACTTTACTATCATTGAAGCAGCTGGTGGCATAGTACAAAACGATAAAAAAGAATTACTTTTTATTAAGCGCCTGGGTAAGTGGGACCTGCCTAAAGGTAAAATTGAAAAAGGCGAAAAGCAGGAAGCATGTGCCTTAAGAGAAGTTATGGAAGAAACAGGTGTTAAAGACCTTCACTTAAAAAAGAAGGTCGGGGAAACCTATCATGTGTATAATGAATTCGGCAAACACTTTTTAAAAATATCGCATTGGTATTATATAACTTGTTCTTCAAAACAGCAATTTGTACCACAAACGGAAGAGCAAATTACTGAAATTAAATGGGTGAAAACAATAGATATAAAGGAGCCTGTTAAAAATACATATCCATCTATTAAAAATATACTGAATACTTTTTTTGATACCCCGTAAAGGGTTTAAAGATTGTTCTAACTTTAAAAAGCCTACACTTTATTGTCTATTGCCTATTGCCTATTGCCTATTTCCTATTGCTAATTGCTAACTTCTGGTTTTCTTCAAAATAGCTACAGTCAGCCTGCTAATGCAAACCAATTTATTCCTGTCATCATGAATTTTTATATCCCAAACATGTGTGGAAGCACCGATATGGAGTGGTGTACAAGTGGCGGTTACAAAACCTTTATTAATACTACGTACATGATTAGCATTGATCTCCAATCCTACACAAATATTCTTTTCCGGATCCATTACAAAATGAGAAGCAAGGCTACCAACAGTTTCTGCCAACGCACAACTTGCGCCGCCATGTAATAAACCGTAAGGTTGTTTGGTTCTGTCATCAACAGGCATACGCATGATCAGATAAGCATCGCCAAGTTCTACCCATTCTATTCCCAGGAACTCTCCCATAGTTTTTGGACCTACCGGATTTAAGCCAGCTAAAGACAATGATTTATCGAACCAGATTGACATAAGTAAATTTGAATGGGTTTAAACTTTTTTCTTTTGACCTATTGACTTTTTAACCACCGGTGGTAAGAACTGTGAAACATCTCCCCCATTTTTTAAAACATCCCTAACCAGGGTTGATGCAACGGATGTGAATTGCGGTAAACAGGTCAGGAATATGGTTTCAATCTGACGGTCAATACTCCGGTTCATATCTGCAATGGCTTTTTCATATTCAAAATCATTAACGTACCTTATACCACGCAGAATAAAATTTGCAGCAACTTTTTTACAACAATCAACTGTCAATCCATCATATGCCAGCACTTCAACCTTTGGATTATTCTTATAAATTTCTCTTAACCATTTTAAACGCTGCTTTTCACTGAACATAGGTTTTTTATTTGCGTTGCGGCCTATACCAATTACTAGTTTATCAAATAAAGGCAGGGCCCGGTCAATTATATCAGTATGTCCCAATGTTACAGGATCAAATGTGCCCGGAAATAAACAGATGCGTTTCATACTGGTTAATTTGTTTAATCATTATTCAATCAGTTATTTTTACCGGCCAGTAAATATAAAACGGCCATTCGAACTGCAACCCCATTTTCTACCTGTTGCAATATAATTGACTGTTGGCTGTCTGCAACATCACTGTCTATCTCCACCCCCCTGTTTATGGGCCCAGGATGCATAATTACAATTTCTTTCTTCAATCCATCCAGTATTTTTTTACTGACACCATAAGACAGGTTATACTCCCGTAAGGAAGAAAAAAGTACCTGGTTCTGACGCTCTAGTTGAATGCGTAACACATTTGCAACATCACACCATTCCAGTGCTTTCTTCAAATTATACTCCACTTTTACATTCAGAGCTTCATGAATATATTTTGGAATAAGTGTTGGCGGGCCAGCTACCATTACCTCTGCTCCCATTTTATTCAACAGGTAAATATTACTAAGTGCAACCCTTGAATGCATGATATCTCCAACCAGCACAATCTTCTTTCCTTCTAATGTCCCCAGTTTTTCCTGTATTGATAAGGCATCCAGTAATGCCTGTGTTGGGTGTTCATTAATACCATCACCGGCATTAATAATAGCAGCTGGAATATGTTTAGCTAAAAAATGAGGTGCCCCGCTTGCGCTGTGCCGCATCACTACCATATCCACCTTCATACTTAAAATATTATTCACTGTATCCAGTAAAGTTTCTCCTTTAGATATGGAAGATGCAGAAGCAGAAAAATGAATGGTGTCTGCACTCAAACGTTTTTCAGCCAGCTCAAATGAAATTCTTGTCCTGGTAGAATTTTCATAAAATAAATTCACTATAGTAACATCACGTAAAGACGGAACTTTTTTCACTGACCGCTGTAAAACTTCCTTAAATCGTGTGGCGGTTGATAAAATGAGGGAAATATCTTGCTGAGTCAGGTCTTTAATGCCCAATAGATGTTTGGTAGATAGTTGCATTAAGCAGCAAAGTTATATTTTGTATGGCATAACACAAAATCAATATAATACAACAGTTTCCTTATCCCATTCAACCTTTACCTTTTGCGAAATGATGGAATCAATAGCCTTCCCGCAATAGTCAGGTTGAATAGGCAACTCCCGGTTGAATCTTCTGTCAACCAAAACACATAGCTCCACTTTCTTCGGTCTTCCAAAATCCTGTATCGCATCCAAAGCGGCCCGGATAGTTCTGCCAGTATACAACACATCATCAATTAAAATAACCTTTTTATCTTCTATTGAAAAAAGGATATCGGTTGTATTGGCAACATGCAATTCATCTCTAACATCATCCCGGTAAAAAGTTATATCCAGAATTCCATACTGCACTTTCTCAGCAGGATAGAGTTCTTTGATGCATTCAATGATCCTGGTTCCCACATGCACACCACGGGGCTGTAAGCCAATGAAAACCACGTCATCCAGATGCAGATGATTTTCCAGCAACTGGTGAGCCAGCCTTAATATGGTAAGATGTAATTGCTGTTTGTCTAAAATTGTTTTCAAAATCAAAGGTTTGTAAAGCGAATTTATCTTTTATTGGCCGATAAAAAAAGTCCCGCTTTGAAGGGACTTTTTTTCTTTATAAAATAAAATTTAGTATTTACCTCCTTTCAATTGTTTTTGCAGTAATTCAAAATCATCCAATTTGGCTTCTGCGGCCAGTTTGGCCTGCTTAGGCCAGCTACCCGGATTATGAATACTGAATTTGTTGCCGCCTGAAGCTAAGATCCCTTTTAAACTTTTAAGTGTAGTTTTTGAAAGTTGTTTATAACTGTTTATATCATTTTTGTACAGCAACGCCTCTATCTTTTTACCAATACCCTCTACTTTTGTCAGATCATCTTTTACTACTTTAACTTTGGGTTTGGGTTTTGAAACTTTTTTCTTTGGAACCGTTTTCGCACTTCGAAGTGTTTCTGTTTTACTTATTTCAGGAACCCTGATAACGCAATTCTCAACCGGGAACCCCGATACCTCTGAAATTATTTTCTCCCCATCATCATTAATCCATCTGCCATCGCTGAGCAGGTACCGGTACAGATAAGTTTCTCCTGCCATTAATTCCACTTCTGCTCTCATGGAGCCATCAGCCTGCTTTTGCAGGTAAATACCTTCTTCTAAATTCCAGTCATTAAATTCTCCCAATAAAACACATTTATCCGCACCAATAATACTGCCAGCCGGCAATGTGAACGTAACTTTTGTTTTCATGATCTAACTGTTTGTTAATCGTAATAATTACTTCTCCTGTAAAAAAGGATAACGGTAATCCGTTGCAGAATTAAATGTCTCTTTTATTGTTCGTGCACTTAACCAGCGGTAAAGATTTAATATTGAACCGGCTTTATCATTGGTACCACTGCCCCTTGCCCCGCCAAATGGCTGTTGACCTACTACGGCACCAGTTGGTTTATCATTGATGTAAAAATTTCCGGCGCTGTTGCGTAACTTATCAGTTGCCAGTTCCACTGCAAAACGATCCTGTGCAATAACTGCACCTGTTAATGCGTAAGGAGAGGTCTCATCAACCAGTTTCAATGTAGCTTCATATTTATTTTCATCATAAACATACACTGTAAGAATGGGGCCAAATAATTCTTCGCACATCGTTATATAATCCGGATCGGTTGCTTCAATGATCGTTGGTTCAATAAAATAGCCGTCTGTTTTATCGCACTTACAACCAACCCAGATTCTTGCTCCGCTGTCTCTTTTTCTTGCGCCCTTAATGTATCCTTCCAGTTTATCAAAACTCTTTTCATCGATGACCGCGTTAACAAAATTTGTAAAATCTTCCACTGTTCCCATCTTCATGGTCTTCACTTCCTCCACTAATTTCTTTTTTACTTCAGCAGCTATATTTGATGGAATGTAAGCCCTTGATGCAGCTGAACATTTTTGTCCCTGGAATTCAAAAGCACCCCTCGCCAATGCAGCTACAACTACATCCGGGTTTGCACTCTTATGTGCTATTACAAAATCCTTACCCCCGGTTTCTCCCACAATACGTGGGTAAGATCTGTACATACTCATATTCTTACCAATAGTTTCCCACATCTTATTAAAAACACCCGTACTACCTGTAAAATGTATGCCTGCAAAATCGCGGTGATTAAAAACCACTTCGCCAATCGTTGGCCCATCTATAAAAACCAGGTTGATAACCCCATCCGGCAAACCTGCTTCTTTTAAAATACGCATGAACATTTGAGCACTGTAAACCTGCGTATTGGCACATTTCCAAATCACCACATTACCACACATGGCGGCAGATGCAGGCAGGTTGCCCCCTATGGCGGTAAAGTTGAAAGGTGTTAATGCAAAAACAAATCCTTCAAGCGGACGATACTCCATCCGATTATTCATATTTGGCCCGCTGATGGGTTGCTGCCGGTAGATATCACTTAAGAAATGTACATTGAAACGTAAGAAATCAATTAACTCACATGCGGCATCAATCTCCGCCTGGTAACAGTTCTTACTTTGTCCCAGCATGGTAGTACCATTAATATAATACCGGTATTTACCGGCTAATAAATCAGCCGCTTTTAAAAATATATTTGCCCTGTTCTCCCAACTCATATTCCCCCACTTTTCTTTTACTTTTAATGCGGCATTAATGGCTTTGGTAACATGCTTTGCCTCACCCACATGAAATTGACCAAGTAAATGTTTACGCTCATGTGGCGGACGGATATCAACCGTTTTGCCAGTTCTTACTTCTTCGCTGCCAATGTACATGGGTACATCAATCTTTTGCTTTTTAAGTTCTGCTAAAACTTCTTTCAACCTTTTCTTTTCTGCAGAACCTGGTGCATAAGATAGAACAGGTTCGTTGACTGGCATTGGATAATAAAAGTCTCCGTATTGCATAATGTTAATTTTAAAATATTAAAAAACTGATTGCATATATTGTTGAACAAAGGTATGCAGTAGAAGTGAGATTCATTTTTGGCTTTTATTAAAAGTCAAAAATGAACAAAATTATATTTACAACGATGTTGAAGAGAATTTATACAGCTGGTTACATAATCAATTTTCACGCAAAGACCGCTAAGGTGCAAAGACGCAAAGGATATCTTTGGTGCTAAACTTAGCGCCTTTGCTTCTATGCACCTTGGCGTGAAAATTAAACTTCCGTTTCCTTCTCACTCATCAAATATGCCTTAATAAAACCATCCAGTTCCCCATCCATTACCGGGCCTACATTACCTACTTCATAATCGGTGCGGTGGTCTTTGATCATTTTATAAGGATGGAAAACATATGAACGTATCTGGCTGCCCCATTCAATCTTTTTCTTTTTACTGTTGGCTGCATCTTTTACCTCATTTCGTTTTTGTAATTCAATTTCATACAACCTGCTTTTCAGCATCTGCATGGCTAATTCCCGGTTGCCCAGCTGACTTCTGTCCTGCTGACAAATCACTACAATACCGGTAGGTATATGGGTTAACTGAACTTTTGTTTCAACCTTATTTACATTCTGTCCGCCTGCACCACCGCTTCTTGATGTTTCCATTTTAACATCGGCCGGATTTATTTCAATTTTTATCGTATCATCAACCATAGGATAAACATTAACCGATGCAAATGATGTATGCCTGCGGGCATTACTGTCGAATGGAGAAATACGTACCAGGCGATGAACCCCGTTTTCAGATTTTAAGAAGCCATAAGCAAAATCGCCTTCAAACTTATAGGTACAGGTTTTAATGCCGGCACCATCGCCCCATTGCCAGTCCATTTCAGTTACTTTCCAGCCCTGCTTTTCACCATACATCCTGTACATTCTGGCAATAATTTCAGCCCAATCCTGACTTTCAGTTCCACCGGCCCCACTGTTTATTTGTAATATGGCCGGCAGTTCATCTTCAGGCTCATTGAGCGTGCTTTTAAACTCTGCTTCTTCAATTTTATCAATGGCTGCTGCAAAGGAATCTTTAACTTCCTCTTCAATGGCTTCTCCAGCTTTCCAAAATTCAAATAATATGGCAAAATCTTCAACTGCAGCATTCACTGCATGGTAAAGATTTATCCAGTATTCGTTAACTTTTATTTCCTTCAGAATAGAGGTAGCACGGGCATTATCGTCCCAAAAACCCGGCGAAAGAGAAAGTTGTTTGTCATTTGCAGTTTTCGCTTGTTTATTTGCGACGTCAAAGAAACCTCCCCAAAACCAAGACTCGGTCCCTCATAGATTTAAGATGTTCTATTGTCATAGGGCAAAGTTAAATGAATCCTTATCAAGCAACAAAGATTTTACATGTTGATCAAATTATATTTTTCAATATTCAAAGTTCCCTGGAAAGAACTATAATTTATCGTTTGATGTATGCAAGCAGAAACAGGCAACTGTAATCCCTTTTCAACCGTTTTAACAGGAACCCTGGTAGTTATAACCATAAAAACAGCGTTTTCCTCTATAAAAAAACACAGCAAAAAACAAGCAAATTAGTTTATCTTTAATAGCCTTTGAAAGCTGAAGAAGTATAGGCTTAAACTTTTTTATCAAAACATGTTGCCGGTTTATCGCTACATATCACAACTTCTGTTTACCGGTTCATTTATATGTGCAATACACTCCACAGTCTTTTCACAAAACTGCCCTGCAAATATTGATTTTGAAACCGGTGATTTTACAGGATGGACCTGTTTTACAGGTACAGTTGCTTCTGTTGGCGGCGCTAACATTATAACATTTAATTATTCCGGTGCACCTGTTCCCGACCGGCATACCATGTTTTCTTTTAATCCAGGAGATGGTTTGGATGAATATGGTGATTTTCCAAAGAATTGCCCTAATGGCAGCGGCCACTCAGTCAAGTTAGGTAATAACTTTGCCGGCAGGCAATCAGAAGGTATTTCTTACGACTTTACCATTCCGTCAAATGCCAATGTTTACAATCTTATTTATAATTATGCAGTCGTCTTCCAGGATCCGGGTCACCTGCCTTCTGAACAACCCAGGATGGAGATTGAGATCATGAATATGACTGATGGAAGCCAGATTGATTGCTCTTCTTTTACTTTTTTCGCAAATGGCACTTTATTACCCGGTTTTGAATTATCTGAAAATCCCGGAAGTAATACACCGGTATGGTTTAAAAGATGGACAGCAGTTTCGATTAATTTAGATGGCCTTGCAGGAAAGAATATCAGGCTTTTTTTTAAAACAGCTGACTGTACTTTTCAGCGGCATTTTGGATATGCCTATATTGATGTAAATACAGAATGCAGTGATAAATTTATTGGGGCAAATTTTTGCCCTGATGATACAGCGGTTGTTGTTACTGCCCCCTATGGTTATGCAAATTATTTTTGGTACAACAGTACCTTTACGCAATTCCTGGGAGCACAACAAACGCTAACTCTTGTTCCGCCCCCACCCTCAGGTACAACCGTTGCCGTAGTGCTGATCCCTTATGCAGGTTATGGTTGCAGGGATACTTTATATACCAGCCTTACAGATACTTTGAATTACCTGGCCAATGCAGGGCCTGATCAAAATTCATGCAATAATAATATTGTTCAGCTGGGAGTTCCCCCTAAACCTGGCTGGATTTATAAATGGAGGCCGGCAACCGGATTAAATAATCCTGATATTGCTAACCCGCTCGCCAATCCTGATACTTCAACAACTTATATTTTAACCATCAATCATAATGGTGGCGGATGCTATAGTACAGATACTGTTTTAATAGGTGCTGCAATACTGGATAATTCACTGCTGGTAACTGGCAGCCCTTCCTGGTGTATTGGTAGTGGCGACAGTACTGTCTTACTAGTTAAACAGACTGACAGTATTCAATGGTTCAAAGATAATGTTGCCATTCCGGGTGCCAATCAAACAGTATACCGGGTAACGTTGTCAGGTGTTTATCATGCTGTTCTTTATAATTTTGCCGGATGCATTTTACCTACCATCGCCCAGGATGTAAATATTTCTTCAGTACCTGTTTCAGGATTTTCTGTTAATAATAACAGTCAATGCCAGCTCAATAATAAATTTATTTTTACCAATACCAGTACCAATGCAATAGGGCCTATGACCTATAAATGGGTATTTGGAGATGGCAGCATTGCAACCGGCAGAGATGTTACACACAGTTACCAAACACCCGGTACTTACCAGGTAGTAATGGTCGTAAACAGCAATAGTGTTTGTGCCGACAGTACTACTATAACAGTAAATGTTTATCCAAATATTAAAGCCGCATTTAGTATAAACCCTGTATGTATAAACTTACCCGTACTCCCAATAAATAATACACTTGAGCCTGGAAACACTAACGTAAATTATTTATGGGATTTTGGAAATGGCCAAACATCTACGCTGCGAAACCCGCCTGTACAGATCTACCAGGTTGCCGGAAATTATGTAATGAGTCTATCGGTTAGTTCAGCTCAATGCCCGTTCCCTTTAAATATTCAAAAACGATTTGTACAGGTAGATGCCCCCAGGCCTGCTGTTAATAACCCGGTAGAGATAGCAGTAGTAAATTTACCCTTAACACTACATGCAAGGCAAATAGGAGATAATGCATTTTGGACACCTTCAACTAATTTAGATAACCCTGCCGGTTATTCCCCTGTATTTATTGGCAGCAAAGAGCATTTATATACCATAGAACTAAAAACAAATTCCGGTTGTGTAACTATAGATACTCAAGTTGTAAAGATCAACAAGAGTATTGAAATTTATGTACCCAATAGTTTTACGCCCAATAATGATGGCAAAAATGATTATCTACGGCCATTTATGATCGGCATTAAAGAACTTAATTTTTTCAGAATTTTCAACCGCTGGGGACAGTTAATATTTGAAACCCGGGATGCAAAAAAAGGATGGGATGGTATGCAAAGATCCGCACCTGCAGAAATTCAAACCCTTGTTTGGATGCTCGAAGGAATTGGTGTTGATAATAAAATATATAAGGCTAAAGGAACCACGGTGCTGATGAGATAATATTACGGTAATCTGATAAGGATTGACAGGCTTAATAAATTGCAAAATAATACAAATTAAAACAATGATTAAATATTACCGTTTTCAGCATGAACAGCCACGAATGGGTGAACCTGTACATTGTTTTACAAATTTAAAAGCGCTAAAAGATTTTTCTTTAATGATGCGTACACAGGATCCTAATTTCCATCGCATGAAATTCTGGGAAATAGAAGGTATCTTTATTAAAAACGACGATGGTGATGCAGTGGTTCGTGTAACATATGCCAGGCAAATTACTTTGCAACCTTAAACCGATCTGCCCCTGTTATAATAAGCCATTACCTTGAACAAACAATTG
>JAYTOF010000126.1:0-2953 GCA_043747955.1 Chitinophagaceae bacterium | reverse complement strand
TTTGCATCATGAAGTAACCCGGCACTTTTAAGCTGTGGAGCAAATTTTTCTGTTGCATCAGTAAATTTTCCTTTGCCATTATTTAATAAAATGAATGATTGTTCATACTTTGGATAATTGCCAGGCACAACGCCGCCGCCAACAAAAAGATCGATATCACCATCAGCATCAAAATCAGCAGCCGCCAGGCAGGATGTATTTATTTTAAGTACCGGTAAAGCATCTGCAGCTTTTGAAAAATGCCCTGCATTATTTAGATATAGCCTGTCCTGTAGTAAATTATCCCCGATTTCAAATTCATAACTGCCACTGGCCACATACAGATCCTGATCTCCATCTCCCTCTGCATCAAAAAAAATGGCATGGGCATCTTCGGCCATGGCATCAGCTTCAAAAGCTTTTTCTTTTTGCGCCATAAAATTACCAGGGGCAGTTTGTAAAAATAATTGTCCTGCCTGCCCTTTACTGCCACAGATATAAACATCCGCTCTCCCATCCCCGTTCACATCAGCCTGTGTCATTTTAGGCCCTTCATTCGAATAAAAATGAGGCAATAAAAACTGCCGGGAAAAATCATTTACATACGCTTCCCGGTGTGTAAAGGCAAGTACATTTTCTGCGGATTGAAAAAGCGGAACCGTATTTTTTAATTGGTATTCATACAAACCGGTTGCTTTTCGGTGATCAATGTTCAATGTTTGATTTGCAGTAGTTTCAACCAGCAACTGTGTTTTATTATCAGGCCAAATAATACGGATAGAATCCATTTTTTTCTCATTACCTAAACCGGCTACTATGGCTGCATCTACACTGGATTGAAATCCTCTGACAGGTAGTTGTTCCTGATAAATTGTTTTTTCTTTTGTATAAATCCAGATTTTTGTTCCAATGCCGGCAGGGTTTTGTTTTGTTCCTTCCAGTTTGATCCTGATGTACCGGTTATCCCTGTTTATTTTTTCAGTATTGTTGCGGTATACACCGGCATAACTGTCGGTGTTATTTACAACCAGGTCCAGGTCGCCGTCATTGTCAAGATCGGCATATATGGCCCCGTGTGAAAATGTTTTTTCCTCCAGTCCCCAATCAGCCGCTTTATTTTCAAACTGTTCGTTGGCATTATTTTTAAAAAGATAATTGGGAATATGAATGCCTTCCATTTTATTGATATAATTATTTACGCTGATCTGCTCTCCGCCCCGGCTCAGCCGCAGGTTTTCATCCATCGTAAATTTTACAAACTGGATATTGGTATTATCTCTTTTATACCCGTTTGTTATAAAAATATCTTTCCAGCCGTCGTTGTCAAAATCTGCCAGAAGCGGGCTCCAGCTCCAATCGGTAGCAGCCACACCGGATAAAAAAGCAACATCACTGAAACTTCCGTCGCCATTATTGCGCTGCAGCGAATTTTTCATGTATTGGTAATAATATCCCTGGTCGAACAATTGCTGAAACTTATCAAAATTATCGGCGCCCACATGCATTTTCAGATCATGGTTATTTTCCGGTAACATATCCAGTACACAGATATCAGGTAACAGGTCATTATTATAATCTGCTACATCGCATCCCATGGAGTATTGCGATACATGCCCGATCATGTTTTTTAACGACTCGGTAAATGTACCATCGTGATTGTTTATGTAAAGGTAATCCTGTTCGTTAAAATCATTTGCCACATATACATCGGGCCATCCATCCTGGTTAATATCTGCAGTACTTAAGCCTAGGCTGAACGTGAGTACATTTGAATGAATACCCGCCACTTTGTTTGCATTGATAAAATGTCCGCCATCATTTCTATAGAGTTTATTATGATAGCTGGAATCGCCCTCTTTTAAACGCAGTTGCGCATATTCTGTTTGTGCTTTTGAATACTCCGGTGCAGACTGATTGATGAGGAACATATCTATATCCCCGTCTTTATCATAATCAAAAAATGAAGCCTGGGTTGAATATCCGGCATCATCTAATCCGTACTCAGCCGCTTTTTCTGTAAAAGTCAGATCTCCGTTATTGATAAAAAGAAGATTTTTTCTAAACGCTTTATTCGATAATCCTGATCTGCAAATATAAATATCCAGTTTACCATCTTCATTAATATCAACCATGGTAATGCCTGTACACCAACCTTCTTTTGTTGCTATGCCCGATTTTTGGGTTACATCTTCAAACTTAAAATTGCCTTTGTTTATATACAGGCGGTTTTTTACCATGTTTCCTGTAAAACAAATATCCGGCAGGCCGTCATTATTAATATCGCCAACAGCTACCCCGCTGCCATTATAAAAATAAGGGTATTGCAAAATATTAAAATCAGGATTATCTTCTTTAAGCATGTTCCTGAAATCAATACCTGATTCACTTTCCGGCAGTTTACTGAATTGTTTCAGGGGTTCATTTTTACATGATGACAGGATCACTACTATAAAACAAAAGCATATTGAAAGAAAACGCATGTCAACTATTTTTTTACAAGTTAATTAAAAAAAAGCCACCCAAAAATTGAGTGGCTTACGAAACATTGATTATGAGAATCAAAAACGCAAATTTGTTTTAAGGTTTATCCCACCACAATCTTGTGCTGCCATTATCGGGGCCACCTAAAGTGGCAATAGCAGCTGCCAATGCAGGGTTATTTGCTTCGGCAGATGGCATGTTAATACGGCGAACAAAAGTACCCACCGGAATTTTGCCTCCACTATTATTAATAATTACCGGGAATAATTTTGGAAATCCGGTTCTTCTGAATTCACTCCATGCTTCCTGCCCGTCCGGATACATACTTATCCATTTCTGTGTAATGATCCGTTCCAGGTTTTCATTAAATGTTCCGGCAGCATTCCAATTAACAGTGATGGTACTTAAATACGGTGATCCGGTAATAATATCATTTTGACCGGGTGTAATGGCCTTAGGGTCGAAATATTGATTTGGTTTTAAAACGGCATTG
>JAYTOF010000125.1:0-12687 GCA_043747955.1 Chitinophagaceae bacterium | reverse complement strand
CAACAGGTAAAACAAAATTAAAAGTATCGGTTAAATCGATCGTACCTGCGCCTCCATCAACAACATGCAAAGTAATAATATAAGTACCCGGCGTATTGTATATATGAGTAGGCTCCTGTATACCATTGGCTGTATTTAACAACCCGCTTGCCGGGTCACCAAAATTCCATTTTATTGTATCGGGGAAAGGTGCAGCTTCAAAAACATTGGAATTAAAACTAACTGCAGAGCCAGAACATGTGGAACTTAAGCTAATTGAAAATATAGTTTGTGCTGTTACTTTATTAACAGCAACATGTAAAACTATGATCATTACTATATAAATAAATCGCTTCATCTGGTTTATCTTAAACTCTTTAAACAGTTGTTATTGTTTCCAAATTATCTATGGCTTTACTTTCAACATTGGCCGTACCTGTTGTAACGGACCATTTTGCAATCTTGCATAATATACGCCACTGGCCAAAGCACCGCTGTTAAAAGGAATTGAATAGGTACCTGCTGTATAATCCTTATCCGTTAAAGTAGCGATCTTTCTGGCTGTTGTATCAAAAATCTGCACTAAAGTATGTCCGCCTGTTGTTTTAAAAGTAATAGTGGTAGATGAAGTAAATGGATTTGGATAATTGATAATTAAATTATCGCCAATATTATTTAACTCCTGCATATCCATATTACAGGCGGTTGATTTTAATACCGGCAGGTATTGGTAATTTTTAAGCATTACACTTTCCACATCCTGTGGCGGTAAACAAAACCAATCTCTTAAAATGGTTGAATACACCGACCGGAAATCATATTGCATCGGTATATTATCTACAGCATCTATATTAACAGGTATATCAGGATTTTTACCCAATACGCCCTGCTTAACACTATCACCGAATAAAAATACCGGTTGTGCAGCGCCATGATCAGTACCTAAACTTCCATTTGATTGCATACGCCTTCCGAATTCAGAAAAGGTCATTCCCAAAACCCGGTTTGAAACACCCAGGAATTTCAGGTCCTGTGTAAATGCAGAAATGGCTTCAGATACCTGCTTTAATAAACCACTGTGATTACCGGTAAGCGGATTTCCTCCGTTTACCTGGCCTGCATGTGTATCAAAACCACCCATGCTTACCATATATATTTTTGTTTTTAACCCGCCTGCTACCAGTTTTGCTACTGCTTTTAATTGTGCAGCTAAATAATTATCGGCAGGGTACCCCGAATATTGTTGCGTAACTTTTGCAGCTGCATCTTTAATAACTTCTGCATACCTGTTGGTTTGCCTGGCCACGGTACGCAAATAAGTTAATTCTACCCCGCTTGGTGTATTGGGTGTAGGATCCTGTATTGCATCAATCAAATTATAAAAGTTAAGGCTTTCATCAATTGCTAAAGCATCAAAACCTGTAGGGCTTAAAAATACAGGTGATAAAACAGAACCAATTTGCAATGCAAGGGGGTCGGGCATTTTATCATTTGGAAAACCGATCGGGTAATTGGGATATTGCAGATTTAAATACCTGCCTGCCCAACCGGTTGATAGATACTGTTCGGTATCAGAACCTGTTAGCCAGATATCCATTGAACGAAAGTGTGAGCCATTGGGAGATGGATAACCAACCGACTGTATGGCACAAAGTTTTTCTTCATTGTACATTTGCTGCATTCCGGTTAACGATGGATGCAACCCGGATTTAAGATTATTGTTTAAACCAAGCACCCGGTTTTGCGGAATGGCTATATTTGTTCTGATACGGTTATAATCACTGTAAAAATCCAAAGGAATGATGGTATTCAATCCATCATTGCCTCCTGATAATTGAACTAATACCAGAACATGATCGTTATCGGCACCACTGAGTGATTGAAGAAGTGGTGAATTAGCCCATGCTTTTACAGATAATCCGCCTAGTATAGATGGCAGTATTGCACCCTGTATGGTTTGTTTTAAAAAGTTTCTCCGTTGCATAGTAAAGGAATTGGATTGATTAACACAATTGATATTCAGGCAGGTTCATAATATATTTATAAAATGATTTTAGCCTGCTTAATACAGTAGCTTTTGCTCCGGGATCAGCAGGGTTTGCTTTATAAGCATCCCATGCAACTGTCCAGTAATAATCCTGTAATTGTCCGCTTAGCAAAATAGACCGTTTAATAAATTCTTTTGCGCTGGCAGATAATGGGTAGCGAAATAATATCTCCAGTGATTGATTAATTAATAAATTAGGATCTCCGGGGTTTGACAATTGATCTGCAAAAGCAATCGGGTCTATTACCAAAGTCTGGCCGTTACTGGTAATGCCATCTGCACTCAACCTGTCTGTAAAAATATTACGTCTTGTATAGGTTGACGTGTTTATCCACATCTCATGAAAAGCCGGCTCCTGGTAATAAGCATACCAGCCGGCAACTTCCGGTATAGCACCAAGTTCCTGCTGCATTTCACTTGCCTCGTTTTGTATACTTTGCCATACTGCATAAGTTGCTGCATTATCAGCAGGATCAGGAAGTGTTACATTGAATTCATTACATAAATCAATTACGAAATCCAATGGGCATTTTATAATACAGGCCGATGCATAAACCAGGTCATAAAAATGCTTACTCTTAAACAATGCAGCCAATACCGGCTGAATATCAAAATTGTTATTTCTAAAAATCTGAGCCATTGGCGTTATAATTGTCTGCTCAATTTCACTATCAATTTTATAGTAAATAAAATAACGGTAAATTTTTCTGCAAATATGTTTAGAAACTTCTTCCTGTGAAAATATCATATCAAGCAATTCATCTACTTCGCTTGCACCGGCAGCTCCGCTAAATCCTGTAATGATTTTATTGCCGTAAAAAGAAGAAAACTCTTTATTGGTAGAGTCGTGGTTACCCGCATTATATAAATAAGAAAATGTGACCGGGCTGATCGTGTGGCCGGTAAGTACCAATGCTGCTGCTTTTACATCATCTTCGGTATATCCTGAACCTGGTCCTTTACCAACCGTATACAATTCCTGCAGTTCCCTGGCATAATTCTCATTGGGAGATCCTTTTAGATTACTATCTCCATTTAAAAAATAAAGCATGGCGGGATCCAGTGTAATTGCTTTCGCCATACTTTTAAAATTCCCCAAAGCATGTTGGCGTAAAGCCTGGTAATGATCGTACCAAAACCTCGCTTTTATTTTATCAACACTTATCCTGGCATTTGTAGCAAAATGATTATGCCAGAATACGACCAGTTTTTCATGAATTGACCGTGAAGAATTTAATGCCTGGCCCAGCCACCATGTTTTAAAAGAATCAACTCTTTTTAGATTTAAATCTTTATCTGCCAGTGCAATCCCGGTATTTATCCAGGTTTGCCAGAGGGCAACACCGGTTGGATCAACATACCCGCCAACAGCATAATTATTTAAAGGGAAATTTGAAGAAGCTGCAGTTGGTAAGAGTAATTCATCAACTGCCTCCTGCATTGTTTTATTTTTAAAATAGGCAATATCAAGTGGCTTTGCGCCAAACAGGGTGCGTTTTAATAAATGAACAACCTGTGCTGTATCCCAGGCACCATTATATTGCTGCAGGTCTTCGGTATATGGAACAGTTAAAGATTTATGTTGCCTGGCCCTCTTTTGTTTAGCTAGAAGTATTTCAGTCATAAGTGGATATTGGTTTTAGTACAATTCAATAAATTATAAAAACAGTTTGCTCTCAATCATAAAAAGATCGTGCTGAATTAACCGGGTGATAATAAACTCAGATAAACAAAAAGCAGTTATCTAAATCCGTAAGGGTATTTCATTAACGACATTGTATCAACAAAAATTTTGCCAACTATTGATTATTCGAAAAAAATGGTAGAAAACTTTCCATTATTCAGCATCAAGGTTTTTGATTTCGTAAAATTACTGACCCGTATCGTAAAATTACCTTCCACAATTCCGTCTTTAATTTTTTCAACTTTGGTTAACCGAACGGTATTAATCGTATCGGCAATATCATTTGAATACGTATTGCCAGAAGAATCAGTATAACTGACAAATATTTCTGTATTTCTGTAAGGCCTGGCACTGTCTCCGGTAACTCTTATAATCAGGTTGTTCTTCCTGAAAAAACTATCCGGTAATTTTCCTTCAATTGCTGTTGCCAGCAAACTGCCTACATTTTCTTTTCGGGCATTTGTTATTGAAAGCGTTACCGGCAGTGTATCCTGATTAAAACTGATATACGATAATTTTGTTACCGGTACAAGCTGTGGAGAAAGTGAATCCTGCTTATCGCAGGATGTAAAAACTATTATTGTAAGCAAAAATAAATAAAGGAGAGAAGGGTTTTTCATAATTCGTTGAATTGATAAGTGTTTATTGCTAATTATGGCCGCAATATCAATGCCATAATTTAAAGCTAAAAAAAAATCCCGGTTTAAAACCGGGAATATTACGAAAAAATAAGTCTGTTTATTTTATAAAAACTGTTTTATTTCTTTGATCAGCTCCGTTTTTGTGATCGGGATACCCATTATTTTATTAAAAGCTTTTGCATCTGTGAAATAAACATCCCGGATGATTTTTACCAGTTGCCCATTATTAATTTCCGGAATTAATACCGTTTCAAAATTTTTCAGAATGTCTCCCAAGTTTTTAGGAAAGGGCCTGATATAACGCAGGTGTACATGAGATACGGCAAGTCCTTCTTTTTGTAAATCAGCACAGGCACTTTTAATCACACCATAAGTACTGCCCCAACCCAGCACCAATACTTTCCCGGTTTTAGCACCGCTGTCTAAATGTTGCTCCGGAATATAATTCGCTATTAGATCAACTTTGGCCTGCCTGGTTTTTACCATATGCTGGTGATTTTCCGGTTCGTAACTTATATTACCGGTAATGTCCTGTTTTTCTAATCCCCCTACGCGGTGTTCCAATCCGGGTGTTCCGGGAATAGCCCATGGACGTACTAATTTATCATCTCTTTTATAAGGTTGAAATTTACCGTCAGCATCCTGGTGTGCTATACTATCCCGGGAAGCGAATTTTGTTTTTATTTCAGGGAGATCGGCCGAAACCGGAAACTTCCAGGGCTCAGCACCATTAGCTATATATCCATCACTCAAAAACATAACCGGTGTCATGTGTTGTACCGAAATTCTTACGGCCTCATAAACTGCGCTAAAGCAATCGCTTGGTGTTGATGCAGAAACAACCGGCATCGGGCATTCACCATTTCTGCCATAATAAGCCTGCATCAAATCGCTTTGTTCTGTTTTTGTTGGTAAGCCGGTTGATGGCCCGCCTCTTTGAATATTTATAACGATCAGGGGGATTTCGAGCATTACTGCTAATCCCATTGCCTCAGCTTTTAAGGCAATGCCCGGTCCACTGCTGGTTGTTACCGCCAGGCTTCCTCCATAACTGGCACCAATGGCCGATGTAATGGCGGCAATCTCATCCTCGGCCTGAAAGGTTTTTATACCAAAAGATTTATACCTGCTTAGTTCATGCAGAATATCACTGGCGGGTGTAATGGGATAGCTGCCTAAAAATAATTGCAAGCCGCTTTTTTGAGATGCTGCAATCAAACCATAAGCCACCGCCTGGTTACCCATTATGGACCTGTAAGTACCGGGTTCCATTTTTGCTTTCTCAACTTTATACCGGGTAGTAAATGTTTCTGTAGTATCGCCAAAATTATAACCAGCCTGTAATGCTTTTACATTACTTTCAAAGATCTCAGGCTTTTTACCAAATTTTTCTTTAATAAAACCAATCGTACTATCCATATCACGATTATACATCCAGTATAAAAAGCCCAGTACAAACATATTCTTTGCCCGGTCTTTTTCTTTTACCCCCATTGTAATATCTTTCAATGCCTCTCTGGTCATCTTGGTCACATCCATTCTTATCACCTCATAATTACCCAGGCTTTCATCGTCCAGCGGATTAATTCCTTCGGGATAATTGGCCAAACGTAAATTTTTTGTATCAAATCCATCTTCATTGGCAATGATCCTGCCACCAGGTTTTAAACCATGCAAATTTGTTTTTAATGCCGCTGCATTCATGGCCACCAACACATCACATGCATCGCCGGGAGTAAAAACCCTGTCGGATGAAAACCTGAGCTGGTAACCACTTACCCCAGGCAGTGTACCGATCGGGGCCCGTATCTCTGCCGGAAAATCAGGGAATGTGGCCAGGTCAATTCCTAACATAGCCGTATTATTGGTGAATTGGCTTCCAGTTAGCTGCATACCATCCCCGCTATCACCGGCAAACTTAATTACAACATCATTTAATACTTCCTGCTTATTATTCATGGTGTCTTTTATTATAAAGCGAAGTTAACAATTTACCCCTTTGAAAAAACATAACAATTATCATATTTTATGTGGCTAAATACACTATTTGAAATTATTTTAAATTAGGTTTGCCCAAACTATTTGAATGTACGACCTGCATGATTTTTTGAAACCCATATCGCTTCACGAACTTAATGAAGAGAATGGATATACAGACGGGCAACTGGCAAAACATATTGCTGTTTATGAAAAAGAACTTCCTGATATTACAGAAACGGATATTGTATTGGTAGGTGTTGAGGAAACAAGGGGAAGCGGTGCTTTTAACAGCCTTATTAATGCTGCTGACAGCATACGTAAAGAATTATATGCATTGCACTATTGGCATACAGATATTAAAATTGCTGATATTGGCAATATCAAAACGGGTGCTGTTTTAAATGACAGTTATGCTGCTATTAAAACTGTTTTAGCTGAATTATTCAGGATGAAAAAAACAGTTGTTTTAATAGGGGGCTCCCATGATATAACATTAGCCCAGTATTTTGCGTATAAAGAAATACAGCAGGTTATAGAAGCAACCTGTATAGATGCAACAATTGACCTTAAAGGTGAAAGCCCGTTGCGAAGTGAAAATTTTTTACTGGAACTGCTCACCGGCGAACCTAACCTGGTACGGCATTACAACCATATTGGTTTTCAAAGTTATTATGTACATCCCCGTATGCTGGAGACTATGGATAAACTTCGTTTTGATTGCCACCGGGTTGGAACTGCAAAGGAAAACATGGAAGAGATGGAGCCTGTTTTACGCAATACCCATTTACTTAGTTTTGATATCAGTGCCATTAAATACAGCGATTCACCAGCCAGCCTGCAAAGCCCCAATGGTTTCAGTGGCGAGGAAGCTTGCACCCTTGCCAGGTTTGCCGGTATGAGTAATAATATAAGCAGTTTTGGTATTTATGGTTACCTGCCACAACTTGATATAAATGATTTGAGTGCTAAACAAATTGCACAAATGCTTTGGTACTTTATTGATGGTAAGAACAGGAGTAATCAGGAAGCATCAATAGAAGACAGGCTTAGTTTTAATGAATACCATACCAGTTTTAATCATGTAGAATCCATTTTTTTACAGAGTAAAAAAACAGGCCGCTGGTGGATGCAGTTGCCGAATAAAAAATTTATTGCCTGCAGTTATCCCGATTATGTACAAGCCAGCCAGAATGAAATACCGGAAAGATGGCTGAGGGCACAGGAAAGAAGTTAACTGCCCCTCTATCCCGCTGCCCCGACGGAAGGAAATGTTAAGGATTGCAGCTAAAAAAATGGAATGCTTTTGTTATTAATACAATCATTTATGATTTCTGTTATGCTGCTTTATAGAATTTTAATTGCATTTTCAATCTGTTCATCACTTCCCATTACAATTAAACGTTCCCCGGGAGTTATCTGATAAGAAGCAGCGGGGTTTATGGTATAATGATTACCGGGAGTTTTTATTCCAAGAATCGTACAGTTGGTCCTGTTCCACATATCCAGTTCGCTCAGGGAAACATTTTTACTGGACTGTAATTCTGCAATACGAAACTGATGATTGTTTTGGGTACTTATAATAGACAGCAATTCAACAACATCAGGATGCATCACCAGGGTTGCCATATGAGCACCACCGATCTTATCGGGCATGATCACATTATCGGCACCTGCAATTTTTAATTTTTTTACAGATGAATCCTGCGATGCCCTGCTTATTACCTTTATACCCGGATTAAGTTGCCTGGCAGTAAGTACAACAAATAAATTATCAGCATCCAAAGGCAGGGTAATTATAAGTGCCCTTGCATTTTTAATACCGGCTTCCAGCAATACTTCATCCTTGGTGGCATCTCCTTTCATAAAATATTTAACTTCAAATTCAAGATCTTTATCCAGTTCATTCTTTTCCTCCAGCACCACAAAAGGTATCTTGTTGTTAAATAATATCTGGGCACTTTCTTTTCCATTGCGCCCAAAGCCGCAAATAATTACATGCTGCTGCAGTTGTTTTATAGAGTTTTCCATTTTAATCTGTTTATACAGTTTAGTAAATTCACCATCCGAAAAAAAACGGGTAAGCAGTGTTATAAAATAAGTGAACAAACCCATGTTTATTAATATGAGGATGATACTAAATATGCGACCGCTTTCAGACAATGACTTTACTTCGCCAAGGCCCACAGTAGATATGATTATCACGGCCATATACAAGGCATCCAGGAAACTGAAACCTTCAATGACCATATAACCTGTGGTACCAAAGAATATGGTAAGCAACAACATGCCAATTGGCAGCAATAATCCGGTAAATAACCTCAGCTTTTTTATCTGCAACATCGGGTTTGTTATAAATAGTCTTGAAAATTATAACTTTAATGGGAAATGAAAAAGATAAAAGAATCAAAACCTGATATGAAATTGGTCATTGGTCAATGGATAAGCTGTTTAATGATTGTGAGTATCATCAGTTCCTGTTCGGTTTCCAAAAAAATAAGCAGGCAGGCCAATTCAATACTGCTGAAGGATACAGCCATCAGCAAGGGCCATATCGGCATCAGCATTTACGAACCGGCAACAGGCAAATACTGGTATAATTATAATGCTGATAAATATTTTATACCGGCAAGCAATACCAAACTGTTTACGCTGTATGCAGGAATGAAATATCTGGGGGACAGCCTGGTGGGGGCACGATATTATCATTTCGGAAACTCACTTTTTATAAACCCTTCAGGCGATCCTACCTTTTTACATCCGGATTACGATTATCAACCTTTGCTTCAATTATTAAATATTTCAAAAGGAAGCATTATTATTAATGCTGTTTCTGACAGGGTTTATAAATATGGAAAAGGCTGGGCTCACGATGATTACAATGAATCTTACATGACTGAGCGAAGTAAATTTCCAATTTATGGAAATAACCTTTGGATCAGTGCCAAACCTATGTATCCAAAAAATCTCTTTAGAGATACATTAACAGACACAGCTAAAAACTATGGCAATTACCGGGTTTGGGTTAAACCTGAATATTTTATAGAATCAATAAGCTCTTCGGCAAATAATTTAACCGGCATCAATATTAGAAGAGATATTCTTATTAATAGATTTCATATAGAAAGCAGCAGCAAAAATAATGACTCTCTAAACATTAAAGCAATTCCCTTCGCGGTTAATCAGGGCAGCACTGCGATTGAAATTTTAAAAAATATACTTAGTAAAGATATAGTGAACGGAATAGGGGTAGAATTAAAAGCAAAAGATACAATCCTCCACTCCCAAGCCGCCGACTCCCTCTTTAAACCAATGATGCACCGCAGTGATAATTTTTTTGCCGAGCAAACTTTATTAATGGTAAGTAACGAGCATTTGGGTTATATGAGCGATGAAAAAATTATTGATACTTTATTAAGATCAGATTTAAAAGACATCCCTCAAAAACCCAAATGGGTGGATGGTAGCGGGCTCAGCCGCTATAATTTATTTACACCACAGTCCTTTGTTTATATCCTTTCCAAAATGAAAAACGAATTTGGGTTGGACCGGTTAAAAAATATTTTACCCACAGGCGGCACCGGCACTTTATCATCTTACTTTAAAAAAGACAGTAGTTTTATATATGCCAAAACCGGCACTCTCAGTAACAACTGTGCCTTAAGTGGTTTTTTAATTACCCAAAAAGGCAAGTTCCTTGTATTCTCAGTTTTAGCCAATAACTACCAAACCGGTGCAACGCCTGTACGTAAGGCTGTTGAACTTTTTTTAAAGGAAATCCGCGAAAAATATTAATATTTTTTTTCTTCAGGCAACAGAACCAAAAAACGGCGTATCTATCTACAGAACGAAAAACCTCTTTACCCTTAATTTAAATTATTTTTATGAAAAAAATTTTCACGCTACTGCTGCTTGTAATTTCAGCATTCAGTTTTACTTCAAAAGCCCAGCCGGGTACTACCTGTAATGCTGAGTTTTCAATTCAGTATATCAATAGTAACACGGTGAAGTTTAACCCTGTAATGAATACAGGTACCCCAACCACCGGTCATTTTTGGAACTTTGGTGATGGAAGCCCTGTAGACCAAACCGTGTCTCCAACACATTCCTACAGTTTACCGGGTATATATTCTGTTGTTCATACAGTAGTACTTTATAATCCAAATGGAGTGCCTTTATGTACCCAATCATTTACCAAACAGGTTACCATAACTCAGCAATGTAACCTGGTAGTTGACTTTAGCTGGACCGCAACTGCAGCAAATCCATTTACCATTGAGTTTCATAATCTTTCAATACCCCTTGCCGCAACAGATTCAATAACCTGGCAATTTGGGGATAACATAATATCACATGATGTTAACCCACATCATACATATGCCAATGCAGGAACCTATACGGTATGTTTGATCGTTAAAAAATATCCCAGCCCTAACAGTGCTCCCTGCATAAAATATATTTGTAAAACCATAGTGGTTTCAACTCCCTGTAATCTGCAGGCATATTTCAGTGCACAACCCGATCCGTCTCATCTGTTACGGGTTAAGTTTACCAATTTAAGTATCCCTCTTCATCCCACTGATTCTGTACGCTGGACATTTGGTGATGGCAGCTCAGTCAGCGGTTTACAAAGTGATCCCAATGTAGCAAACCCAACACATGATTATGCGCAGGCTGGTAATTATACGGTATGTATAAGAGTGAAGAAGAATATCAATATTTCGCCAAACCCATGTGTGGGTGAGTACTGTAAACTGGTTGTGGTAAATACGCCTTGTAACCTGCAGGCTTATTTCAGCGCACAGCCAGATCCGTCTCATCCGTTGCGGGTTAAGTTTACTAATTTAAGTATCCCCATTCATGCAACCGACTCGGTACGCTGGACATTTGGTGACGGTAGCTCTGTCAGCGGCGTACAAGCTGACCCTAATGTTGCAAACCCAACTCATAATTATACCCAGGCCGGTAATTATACAGTTTGTTTGAGGGTTAAGAAAAATATTAACAGCAGCCCTAATCCATGTGTGAGTGAATTTTGCAAACAGGTTATAGTAACCCATCCATGTAATGCTCAGGTTAATTTTAGCTGGAGACTGGATTCTTTAAATCACAGAAAAGTATATTTTACAAACCTTACTGTTTCGCCAACTGCATCAGCAACTGCCAGATGGACTTTTGGAGATGGTTCTGTTGCCAACTCCTGGAATGCAGTTCATGAATATGCACAGCCCGGCCGTTATATCGTTTGTTTGCGCATTGAATTCGGGCCGAATTGTGTACGTGAAAAATGTGATACTATTTATATCCCACACCCTGTTCCTTCATGTAAAGAACTTTCTAAATTTCATGTTGAAAGATTCAGTAACGATAATCAGAAATATAAATTTATACCTGATTATATCAATACTGCTTTAACCTATACCTGGACCTTTGGTGACGGAACCGGCAGCCATGACCCCATTGCCGTGCACCGCTATGCTCAGCCCGGAGTTTATGTTGCCTGTTTAACAGTATGGCGCGGTCCCGATTGTGCCTCTACAACGTGTAAAGAAATAAGAGTACAACATCAGATCAATTGCGACAGCGCCCATGTAACTTTTTCTTACCAGGCAAATCCGCAGGTACCCAATAAGATCTACTTCTCTGCAAATTCCAATCTTCCGATCCTGGATCAAACCTGGACAATTAAAAGATTAAACAGCCCGGCAGGAACTCCCCCGGTAATATTGCATCAGAATAATCCGGTTTATTTATTTCAGGATACTGGATATTATAGTGTTTGTTTGAGAGCTATTACTTTAGGCGGATGTGTAAAAGAATACTGCAGTGTAATCCATATTCAGCATGTTGTCAATGTTTGTGAGTTACAGGCATTCCCAAATCCTGCATCTACATTGGTTAATGTGAATGTGAATTTAAACCAGCCGGAAACAATACATGCCTATGTTTATAACAGTATGAATGTTTTGGTAAAAGAAAAACACCAGCCCGGAAATACCGGTAATAACTTAGTTTCTATAAATATAAATGACCTGCCTGCAGGTTTATATACAATCAAATTGATCTATGGAAATAAAACCTGTTATGCCAGGTTTCAAAAACTGTAACAATTGGGATTTTGAAAGTTTAAGCCGGCAACAGCAATGTTGCCGGCTTTTTTAATTTATTCTGTTTTAAAATGAATGCCTGGCTGACCGTTTTTAAATTTATCTGCAGAGTCTACCTTCCAAACATTTTATCCAATTCGTCTTTTTTAAATTCAAGATAGGTGGGTTTGCCGTTTGCAGTACTGTTAGGAATGCTGCAATTAAACAGGTCATCAGTCAATACTTTCATTTCTTTTTCAGATAATGAAGTAC
>JAYTOF010000124.1:0-15331 GCA_043747955.1 Chitinophagaceae bacterium | reverse complement strand
CAAAGGAAATTCCCATAACCAACGCTCCTATAAATACATATTGTCTTCGTCTTCCCCAAATAGATTTAGTGTTGTCTGATATGAAACCCATGATAGGATCAAAGAATGCGTCAAATATCCTGGGCAGAAAAAATAAAATACCCCACATCCATGATGGCATCCCTAAATTTTCAACCAATACAACCATAAAAATACCCAAGGCTGCCGGAAACATCTGGTTTGCCAGCATACCTAATCCAAAGGCTATTTTTTGTCCCATTGGAACCACATTTGCCGGGCTTGTATTATTTGACATATTTAATGATTTTTAAGTGACACATTTAGTTTGGTTTTAAAATTTTAATATTACGGTTTGCAACGCTTTTGCGCTGATAGCAATATTTTTTGTTTTATTATTCAGTTGTATGGATATGTTTTTTACCTGCTCAGTGGGGTTAAAAATAACCAACGCAAAACTACTATCCGGATTTTTTACGGCTGTAGCCAACAGTTCTTTATCACTAATGCTGCAACCAATCTTTACAGCGCCCGGACGAATGAATTTGCTGAAATGCGCCATCGTATAATACAGGGGTGTAAAATAAACTTCATCCTTTTCCGGATCTACAATTACCGGAGCGGTACACCAGTTCTTGAACCAATTGGGTCCACCCTGCTTATCTAATACCATATTCCAGTCTACCCAACCATCTACCCAATTGTTCAAACATCCGATGATATCCGTTGCATACCGGTTAACCGGTGCATATTTAGGATGTAAATATTTATCTTTTTCACTTGCCCAATCCCAGCCCCAATCGGTAGCCTCTTTTTTCCAATACCAGGCATCATCGTTCCAATGTGGTATTTCTGAATCTACACAGGCCTCTGTTTGAATCAGGTATTTAGCGGGTGCTTTTTTATGTGCATATTGCAATGCATCCGGAAACACTTCATAGGTACTTTCATACCAATGAATGGCTGTACCGGCAAAATACTTAGACGTTTGCTCATCTTTATACATGGCATTAACCCATTCTTTTAAGCCCCCCCTGTTTTGATCATACCCTAATATTTTCACATCGGCTTTTCCATTGGCTGCCAATGTTGGCCCTAAATGTTTTTGTACAAAACCAGTCATTTCCTCCGGTGAAAAAAGCATGCTTTCCCAGTTATTGCCGTTTCCCAGCGGCTCATTCTCTACTGTTACTCCCCAGATATTGATACCTTCTTTTTTGTAAGCATCAATATATTTGGAAAAGTACAAGGCCCAGGTATCCTTATATTCAGGTAACAATTTTCCGCCTATCCATTTTTTGTTATCTTTCATCCAGGGTGGTGCTGTCCACGGTGATGCTATTATTTTGAACCCATCACTGGAAATTGATTTCGCTTCCAACATCATGGGTATGAGGTTGTTCTTTTTATCTTCTTCTATTGAAAAGCTTTCCAGTTTTTTATCCCCATCAACCATAGCAAAAGCATATTGCTTTAAAGAAAAATCACAGGAATTAATATGCGTTCTGGTAAGTGAATAGTTAGCCCCTGCTTCACTAAAATAAGCATCCATAATTTTTTTACGATTGGCTGCACTTAATTGATACAGCATATGCGCCGAAGATTCGGTAAAAGAACCGCCAAAGCCAGTAATGGTTTGAAATTTTTCTTCAGGATTGATGGTAACAACCGCCAGATTTTCACTAACCGAAAATTCAGTAATTTTTTTCAGTGAATTTCCCCGTGCTGAAGTTTCATAAACTTCAATTTCCAAACCATTTGTTACTTTACTACTATTCAATGTGAAAGCCATAATAATTGATATTACCAAAAATTTAAAGAGACTAAAAATAAATTTTAACTTTCCCATTACTAATTAATTTTTATTGAATGCAGCCGGAGTTTGAACATCCAACCATAATGCTTCTACATTACCATTATATGTTTTAGTAATGGGTTTGCCATCACGTGTTAACCCCTTAAAAACACCCTGGTCAACCAATTCCCAAATAGCATATTTAGCCTGCGATTGTAAATTGATCAATCCAAAATGATTTTCTGAACCCAATGCATTTTTACTGTCTTTCCATTGTTCATCAAACGCTTCAAAATAAAAAAGGGAGATGCCTTCTTTATTAGCCCATGCTCTCATGAGTTTATAATACACTGCCAATTTATATTCATCAGTTGCTTTTGAACCGGCATTGCCGTACAACTCGTTTGCTAAAGAAGCCCAACCTGTTTCTCCAATATGAACCGGTTTATTTACACTAATTGATTTCATATAACTTACAACACTATTATATTGCACAATTGCATAATCTCTTGCCCTGATCATGGCGGCATCTATTTTTTCACGTTCAGATAAATGTTTTTCATCCTCCAAAATCCCCCAAAATGACGGATTGTAATGGGTATCGTGCATGGGATATGTGTGCATCGAAATGTAATCAACGGCTTTGATCAATTTATTCAGATCTTCCACATGATATTCTTTCCCTCCTCCGCCCCAGGAGGCGAAATTGTCAGAACTTGTTATCCACACATCTTTGGATAATTTTCCCTGCATCTTCAAATCCTGTAAATAATTTACCCATTTTAAAATGATACCCGGCTCTACATGATAAGCCCATGCCCATTTTACCATTGCTTCATTACCTACAGCAATGATCTTTACAATATCCGGGTATTCATTTGCCAATCTTACCGCTTCGGCTATTTCTACCGGATTGCGTTGACTATCTTCACTACGAATAGGCGTATTTCCTGTCCAGGAGTTTTTAGCATCTATCCAGGCACCCAACATTACATACATTTCAAAACCGGGCATATCTTTCTTTAATAAGCTGATGGCTTTTAATAAATCAGAAACTTCTGTATGATGTACATTATAGGTTCGAAGAACTTTTATGTTCATGGCCGAAAGGATTTTCAAATCTTCGGTTATTTGAGAAACGGCAGGTTCGATATCTCTTGTTTTGTCTCTATATCCTCCATAAGAAATAGCTTGATAATTTGAATTACCTAATATTTCTTTGGCTGTGATTTTTTTTGAATTGACACTGGATGCTGCTTTGCTATTTACTGCTTTTGGGCTTGCAACTGTTGTTTGAATACTTTTAAAATAATTATTCAGTGAAGTCAAAGTATTTCCAGCAGCATATGGATTAAACTGATGAACTTCTTGTAAGGTATAATAAGCAGTACGGGGCAATAATTGATATAGGCCCTTAGCATTGGTAGCTCCTTTTGCACAAATGCCAAACCATTCTTCATTCATATTGTTCTTCCCTTTTACAAAGTCAAAACTATATCCCCCATTGGACCAGGAAGCATTTGCATCGTGAATGTATAAATTTTTAGTTTGCCCATATTTCCACCAGCCATCACTGAATTGAAAAGTAAATCCTCCTATACAATTTCCCCTTTTACCTAAACCTGCTGCGTTTTCATAAATTTCTTTCCAATTTTCTTTTAATATAGCTGCCTGTGCATTTTGATCTTCTTTTTGAGAAACAGCATTAAAAGCATCCGAACCAAATTCTGTAAATAAAACAGGTTTGCCGTATTCCTTTTTCACTCTTTCAAATACATCCCCAAAGGAGATACCGCGATAAACATTGATTCCTAAAATATCAACAGCTGTACATTCCTTTGCTATCAGATCAAGGAATTGCAGATCTCCGTTACAAAGTGCAATTGGATGAACATGATCAATATTTTTCATAGCTACAGCTGCCTCATTAAATAATTTATATAAGGCTATACTACGCTTTGCAGATTTTCTGTTTTCTGCCGGAATGTCTTTTGTTTCTGCTCCTTCCCAAACCAACCCATAATTGTTTTCATTACCCAATAAAAACAAAAGCAATCCTTTGGTATCTTTATACTCTTCTGCAAGTTGTTTTACTTCTTTCAAAAGCAATTCACGGGTATCAGCTTCCCCATATTCTGTATGAGCCACCCATGCTCCATTTATAGTTAAACCATACCGGCCAAAAGTATGGTTGAGCATGGTATAAATGCCATAATTAGAATAAATATACTCCACCCATTTTTTTGGGATACCGGTATAAACCCTAATGGCATTTACACCGATATTTTTAAGCAACGACATTTCATCATCCACAGCTGCTTTAATTATGCTGTCTGCCAGGTCCCAAAGGGTATATGAATAATTGGTTCCTATTGGAAAATAATCCCAGTTCATCCCATTAATCATCAAGTCATTTCCATTGACTTTAAGTTTAATTCCATTGCTATTCTTTTTTATTATGACCTTTTCTGCCTGGCAAAAAGCAGTCAATGAATAACTCCAAAAGATCAGTATAAAAAAAATTACTCTCATAAACTTTGAGTTAATGATACATTGCTGTTATCAATAAAAGTGTAAACCCGAACAACTTTATCTTTTGCAGAATAAACTGTTGATTATATTTTGCTTTTTGTTGAGAAAAAGCAATGTTTACAACCCATAAAATCAGCAGGAAAAATGTTGGCATCCTTTATATTTTATATCCTAAAAAATATTTCCTTACAGAATTTAATAAAGGCTCCAGCCTGAAAACATTTTTATAATTCCAGTCGTGGTATAAGAAAAATGTCTACCTGTTTTATCAACCCTGTTCTGTTAAATATTTCGTTACTCGCAAAAGCATTAATTTCAAGTCCTTCCGCTTCCGACAAATTTCCGGTTGCATTTGTTATCCTTACTGAATTTTGTTCGGCAATATGATATACAAATGGCACCTGGCAAAAGGTGAATGCTAACGTATCGGCCGTTAGGTTAATACGATTCATCTCGTTTTGAATCGATAGATAATCGAATGCTGCGCCTGATTTCAGGAATTCCGTTTTTCTTAATAATCCGGGATTACATGCAATTTTTCCATTTTCAACCCTAATACCAAGTTCCCCGAAGCGGGAAATAATATCCTCTTTCACCTGCCCCGTCATTCCGGGTTGTTGCGCACCTTTGTTGAAAGGTGTGTGCGAATACGGATCGGTTGGAAATGCGCCATACAAATGCGGTGGCTTATGTACACCAATACCTTCGTTGATGTTATAGAAATGTGTTACCAAATCATTAATAATTTCTTCACCGGATTTCTGCTGAATGGCCCGAATACAGGTTTCCAGTACGGCAAGCAATAACTTAGAAACCATGTGCCAGTAAATAGAACCCAACCCTTCGTAACCGAAGAAGGTACCCGACCTTCCTGTAAATTCCTTATGACAAAAGACTTCTTCAAATATCCTGAGTATTACTGCCCTTTCTTTATCAACCAAGGGCCTGTAACGAATGTCTAATTGTTTTAAAGCGGCTTCCACATCATTTGCATTTCTGAAATTGCCGTTGAAATGCAAATCACCATGAATGTCTTTTACAATAATGGAAAGATCACCATCTTCAAGCAATTGCAGAAACAACAAAGAGCTTTCTGCTGACTTTTTCTGAATCGAATTTTTATGCAGGAATTTCGGCAGATCTTTATTGGGATAAAGGATATAACTATTCTGGTCCTGCCGGTAAAGTGAACTGTTTTTAAGTGCGTCCAGTACTTTCAAACTCTGTTCTGCTGAAAGAGATCCTGAGCTGAGAACAGCCACCTGCCCTTCCAGCATTTCACTTAAATGAGCAACCTGCACGGAATGTTCATCATAAGAAATTAAATTATAGGTATGGTACAGGCCGTCGTTTCTTTTATTAACTGCGATAGCATGTTCAAGGAACTCATTAGCCAAACTGATACAATCCAGAATCTGTTTAGAAGAAATATTTTTTTTCTTACCGCTGAAACCATTTGTATAAACCCTGGTTCTGTAATCGCTGCCTGCTGTGCCGAGTGCATCAGTCATTTTTTTTCTCCGGGTATCATTTATTTCCCCTGAAAGCATTTCCTTATAGTACTCAAAAGTTTTTGCAACATGATCAAAGAATGTATATAACTCTTCGGAAAAAATCATTTCCATGGAGGCATTCTTTTCAAAAACAGGTTGAAAGAATTTTACAAACCTACGGAGATAACAAAGCGTAACCATCGAAAGGCCGTTACCAACCAACGCATTATTGGCATCATTCCATTCCGGCCTTTGTGTATTCATCCAGATGCCGCCATCAGGCACAAAATTGGAGAGTTTGCATAATACGGTCGCCAGCAATTTTTCGCAAAAACCAACATGGTAAATTTCGCCGTCGGTATTGGTGAGCAATGAGCCATCTGCGCCAATCCTGCTTATACGCTCATGAATTGACCGGTCGCTTTTGTGATCAAACTTTATTGTGTCTTTTGGATTGCGCAGTATGTCCTGGTATGTCTTTATTCTATAAGGAACATTGGCATATACAAAACCGTTTTCATTTAACAGTTTTTGAATATGGCCCGGCCGGTGGTTTTCTAAAATTTCAAAAAACTTCAGCAGGTAAATGATCTGGTGATCACCCCAGTAACCAATATACGACCATGGATTATCCGGTTCTATTGTATCCCAGTCAAAGCCGTCTTTGGTAACACGATAAGGATTATATCCGTCAAAAGTAGAAGCGTTGAGAAATTTAAAGATCATTCCCTCAATAAATTCAGGATAGGAATATGCCAACGCTTCCCAGTTCTGAAAAATATCACGCCAGTTACCCTGGTAATCAAAAAATTTTGAACCGTCTGTTTCATTTCTTGTATTGATGGAAAATTGGTTCCAGGGCCTGCTGGGATCACCATGCCTCCGGCTGAATTTCAGTGGCAGGTATTCTGTTGCTAACCGTAGAAAATTGATGTTGTTTAATTTGTTTGCCGTATTTTTTAAAGACTGAACAGAAAAGATTTCGGGCAGCTGTTGAATTGTTAATTGTACTTCTTCAAAAACCTGCTGATTGGCTTTTCGAATGTAATTGATGAAATCCCATTTTTCGATCTGGTAGTTATAATCAAAAATGCCTCCCCGCATGATATTGAACAGTACATTGGAAAAATGCCTGGTATCTTTCAGATCATCGGCAGTAAGCTGTAAGCCATCCGATGCAGCTGTTAACTTTACCAGGTTTTCATTGCCCTGTTTAACATCGGCCAATATTTTTTTGGATAAATCTTTATCAGTCTTTATACTTTCTGAAAGTTGCACAATTGCGGAATGATTCTGATTGACATTTAATATAATCATCCATTCCTTATTTTTATCAGCTTGTAGTGTTAATTCACTTACCACGAAATAGGCACCGGATTCTCCTTTAATATCTTCTTCCTGTTGTACAACGCCGCCGGCCCTGAAACTTTTTACCTGCAATGAAGAAAGCAAGTGTATTGTATCATCCAATCCGATACAGCAGGCTACATTGGCTTTTAACGCCTCACTTGGTTCCGCCTTATCTACTATTATTGCACTCAGGGCAAAGATGCCCAGGCCCGATTGCGGAATGAGCTCAGTACGTTTGTATGCATCAGCCAGGTTACTGGCGCTGTTTTGAAGATCGCTGCCCACGCCAAATGGAAGAATATTTTGTAAACCATCCAATAGCCTGACTGTAACTTCTATATTGGAAAGGTTAATAAAGTTGCTTTTTCGTACAAAACCATACTGGTTGCTTGAACTCCACTGATACTGAAAACAAAGTCCCAGATCAGCATTGATTTCTTCAAAAACAATTTTATTACCGAATTTACTTTTGTAAAGGTTCCGGGTAATGTTGAATTTGCCTTCGCCTCTTTCGGAAAAGGGTTCCCATAAATACCCCTTACTGTTTTTATTAACCAAAAAAATGGATTTACTTCCTGTAGTTTCTGCAGAATCGGTTATTTTATCATCAGTGTAATACGGAAACAGGGCATGCTGTGCATCTTTTCTTCCGGCCGATACTCCCCCATTGCTTGCAATGAACATCCAGTGATCTGAATCACTGACAATACTCATAAAAAATGGGCGCATTTCATCCACATCAGAAATTTTATAAAAAATCTCTTCATCAATTTCAACCGGTGCCAGTCTTATTGCTTTGTTTTTCATTATTTCTTTGTTATTTCCATTTACAACATACATAAAAAAATTTAATGAAAAAGCGGAGGTATCTACCTGGATAAGTGAATACGTTCCGCTTAATAACGATTGCTATATGAGAAAACTAACTGCTATTAATATCTCATATAAAAATCAGCACATTTTTATTTTATTGATAAACCCTCACATAATCTATTTCCATTGTTGCACTGGTAAAAGCAGGATCTACCGGGCCACCAAAGTTTCCCCCCATGGCCATATTTAATAAGATGAAAAAGTTTTGATTAAAAGGAACTGCAGGGGAATTGGTAAAACTATGATACAATTGCGCATCAACATAGATCTTTATTGATGTTGCAGACCAATCAACTATATAATTATGAAAAGCAGAAGTAGCATCCGGAATAATAATTGTACTGCCATTTGCATTGCCACCCGAATTACCCGGATAATGAAGTGTTCCAAAAATTTTATTCAGTTCACTGCCTCTGTGCTCCATAATATCTGTTTCGCCACAGGCGGGCCATCCAACAGCACCGATATTATTTCCCAGCATCCAGATCGCTGGCCAGGTACCTACGCCGGTTGGAACTTTTGCACGCACTTCTATCCTGCCATATTTAAAAGAATATTTATCTTTTGATAATAACCTGGCAGAGGTATAAGCACTACCACTATAATTTTCTTTAATAGCCGTTATTTTCAATACCCCATTTATTACTACCGCGTTTTCGGGCCGGTTGGTATAATATTGTAATTCATTGTTTCCCCATCCGCCGCTGCCTGTACCGATATCATATCCCCATTTTGCCGGATTGGGCGCACCATTCACGTCAAATTCATCGCTCCAAACAAGCCCCGGTAACACAGGTATTACATTTACGGTTACCGATTTAGATCCGTTGATGGAGAGGTTTGAACTGCTTGTGGCTGTTACTCTTACAGTGAATGTATTGGTACCGGCCAAGGTGTAGCGGTAAACGATGCTACCTGATTGCACAGTCTGAATACTGCCATCACCAAACTCGTACACATAAGTTACCGCATTGGTTGCCGTAGCGCTAAAAGCTACATTGCCACTTCCATCGGTGCTTGGCGTTGCAGTAATCACCAGGTTTGTTGGCGCCGTTTGTGCAGTACCACCGTTACCCGAATCTCCTTTACTGCAGCTTAACATAACAGTAAAAACAAAAGCCAGTAGCAATGAATTTTTTGCTATGCTCATTTTACTATTTTTTAATTAATTTTTGATACCATGAGTTTCCATCAGCACCAATATTACGTAAATGCATTTGTGTATCAGTAATAGACAGTATTTCATACACGGTTCCTCCGGTTCCAAAATTAATAATTCCATTTCCCGGAACACTGAATTGAATACGTGTTGATTCATTTGGTGATGAAGCCGTGGTTGAGTTCATGAAAATCAATGATTTTAAACCACCGGTATTAATGGCATAGCAACCATCGCCGCCGGCAAAACCATAAAAGGCAGTGGCCGCTCCAATGGAGAAAGATTCTCCCTTATTGTTGATAGACAGTTTTACATTGTCGTTGGCATCTTTGCTGAATGTGATGTCATCATCATAAGCACAAGGTTCTCTTGTATTTGGCCCGGCAGAATAAAAATTAGGAAAGAAAACATTGTTAGCACCTACCCCAAAATGCCCACCTGAATTTTTATCTGTTTGCCATACTTTAGATGAACCATTGGTAAGGTTTTGCAACATGGCTGTGGGTATCTGAAAGTTTACATATACTTTTACTTTTTTGGTAATGGTACTCATTACACCTGCTGTGCCTATTGCATTTACGGTTATATTATATTCGCTGGTGCCCGGGTTGCCAAAGCGATATTGAATAATTCCTGTTGGAACCATCTGTGGTGCTGTACCATCGCCAAAATCTATCTTATAATTTAAGGCATTGGTAGCAGTAGCTTTGATATCTACTTTGCCAGTTCCATTACCAAATGGATTTGCGACATCAGTACCAACAACAACAGTGGTCATTGCCAGGTTAGTTGGCGTTTTAATATCACCAAGTGTATATTCAGCTTTTTTACAGCTGCTGAAAACTACGGCCAGCAAAAAAAGCGCAATAAATGATTTTTTAATCGTTATCATAATCTTGATTTTATAAAATTAATTAAGTCTGATGTCGTCAAAATAAAAGGTAAAGTTAGGAGATCCGTCTCCTGCAGTACCCAGGTCAAATATCAATACCACTCTTGAATAAAAACCAAAAGGTATGGCTGTATAATCAAAAGTCAACTCCTCCCAGGCATTGGCAGTGGTGGTAGTGGCTTCTTTTTCGTAATTCTGTCCTCCATTGGTAGCATTCTCTACTTTCAACAGCAACTTCGCTCCCACCCGTGGTGAATAAACTTTTACTTTAAAGGTTCTTAATACCGTAAAATCGATAGGGTTTACCAGTTCCAAGAAGCTGCCTGCCCAAACTTCGGGAGCACCTTTTACCATTTTACCAACCTTGGTACTTGTATTGATACCTGATGGATTTGGATTGTCAACAACGGTAGCTGTTGCACCACCAAAATTCACAAAAGGATAACCGTATGTGGTTGATTGAAAATCGATAGGCAGTACAAGGTAATTGGGTATAACGTTTGTAGCCAGAAAGGTTACATCATCCCAATAAAATACTTTTCCGCTGCCGCCCGTACCAAAATCAAAAAATACTGATGCCATATTATAAGTAAAGGCCAGGTTTAAAGCTGCAGTGCCGGAAGACGGAGTGGCGAAATCAAATACCAGCGTTTCCCAGGTATTGGCAGCCTGTGTCATGGCTTCGGTTTCAACAGATCTTGCATTGTTATTCCTATCCTCCACTTTTAACCTTACCCGAATGCCTGCAGCAGGAGAATACACCCGTATACTCATTTGTGTTTTTGTTGCAGTAAATGGAATGGCTGTATTAAACCCTGCACCCATGGTTGTACCGGCCCATGATTCGGCACCGTTTGGTTTAACTGTTCTTTTTACATTATTAGCTCCGTTTGTAGGGTCAGTTGCAGCTGAAGACAGGTTACCCCCAAAATCAGTAACCTCGTAATTCACATTGGGTAATTCAAAAGTAACCGGTAAATCCAGTAAGCCAACCGGCATCTGGTTAGTAAGTCTGATATCATCAAACAACCAGGTAAAATTTGCTGAGCCGTCACCCACTGTTCCCAGGTCGAATATTAAAACAACTTTTGAATAGGAATTTCCGGTATTGATGGTTCTGAAATCAAATGCCAGGTCTTCCCATGCATTAGCAACAGTACTGGTAACTTCTTTTTCAAAAAAGATTCCACCATTAGTCAGGTTTTCAACCTTCAATAAAACCTTAGCACCTACCCTTGGAGAAAAAACTTTCATACGGAAAACCCTGTTAGCCGAAAAATCGATGTCGCCACCTACTGTTAACAAAGCACCAGCCCAAACTTCAGGTGCATTTTTTACCATGCGGCCCACATTGGCTGTTGTATTAATACCATTCATTTGCGGGTTTGGTATTTTAGTTGCCGTAGCACCTCCAAAATTGGTAAAGGCATAATTAACTGTAGCAGACTCAAATGTTATTGGAATTAAAACGGGATCTACAATATTTACAGTAGTTGTATAGGTAGTGGTTGCAGCGCCACCGCTGTAAGCAACAACCCTAAGTGTATAAGCGCCTGTTGAAGCATATACATGATTAACGTTTTGCCCTTCTAAAAAAGATTGGCCCGGCTCGTTGGCCACATCGCCCCAAAATACTTTAAAAAAAGTTTCGTACAAAGCTGTTGCAGAAAGATTCACTTTAAAATTGTTTACTGCATCAATAGCCCAGGTAACTGCCAGGTTTTCCGGAGCACGGAAAGCAACGGTCAGTTTCTGGATCAGTTCTGTTATTTTTCCGTTAACTGCATGACCTACTATCTTTACATTATATACCCCTTCGGCATACACATGTGTTGTGTTTTTTCCGGCAGATAAATTTGCAGGTGTTGTGGTTGCATCACCATAATACACTTCATAATAAACAGCCCCTTCGCCATTTGGCGTAATGGTTACCGTACCGGTATTATCCTGTGTAATATCAAACAATACAGACAGTTTATCAGGTGTTGCAGCAGTATCGACAAATGACAGGTCATCGTTTATAGATTTTGTACAACTGTTTAATACCAGTAACAGGCAACAGGCACTGAAGAAATATTTTATTATTTTCATAAAAATTATTTTTATTGTTAATGATTAATAACCGGGGTTTTGTGTTAAACCGCTATTTACATCTGCCAACGGTATTGGAAACAACTCATGTTTGCCGGATATAAATCCTAAAGTTGCCAGTACCGTAGCGGCTTTTCCAGTTCTAACCAAATCAAAAAAGTACTCACCTTCCATGGCTAACTCACGCCTTCTTTCAGTAAATATTGCATCCCCAAGGGTTGTCCCCGTTGAGGTTATATCGTTATTGGTGTTGCCAAATGCACGCCTGCGTACCAAATTAAGATAGGTTTGTGCTTTAATATCATCTGGTGCAGCTGCCTTATTGTTTGCTTCTGCAGCCATTAATAATACATCTGCATACCTGATCGTTCTGAAATTATTTCCATAGTTCAACTCTATTTGTCCGGATGACTCACCTATCCGTGGTTGAAATTTACCGCTATAAAAACCGGTATTACGATAGGGGGCTACCTGGTAAACGATGTTAAACTGTGGATTGCCAAGCTTGTATGCATCCACATTGAATAAGGTTACATCTTTTCTTTGATCGCCTGCAGCATAAATGCCTGACAGATTAGATGTTGGCAGATTTGTACTCCAACCTGATGCGTAAGGCATTCCATTTATACCCGAAAATCCCCTAACACCCGACTGCTGTACAACAAGGTTTCCCTGGTTTCTGGTTGGGTGCCCCCAATCAAAAGTGCCTTGTCCGTTTGAGTATTGAATTTCAAAAACAGACTCCGGGCCATTCTCACCGCTTTGCAAGAAAATTGAAGCAAAATTGTTTACAAGACTAAACTTGTTAATCACATTCGCCAGCATGGCAGCAGATTCTGTAAACTTTTTCTGATACAGATATACTTTTCCCAATAAGGCCTGGGCAGCATATTTGGTAACCCTTCCCTGTTCAGTTTGTGCTAATGGCAATACTGCTATTGCAGCAATTAAGTCTTTTTCAATTTGAGTATATACTGCCGACTTTGCAGACCTTGTTAATGAATTGGTTTCTGTAACACCAAGTCGTTTGTCAACAAACAAAGGCACATCTCCAAACATTTTTACCAAAGTGAAATAATAAAAGGCTCTTAAAAAATATGTTTCGCCGTAAAGTGCATCTTTACCCGGAAAGGTTATACTCTCACCGGCAATATTTTTATCTTTGTATTGAGCAAGATAGTTTACCCTGTTAATTCCTTCATAGGAAGACTGCCACAGATCAGCAATAGTTGAATTTACAGACGTGTATGTAAAATTGTCAATTTGCTGAAGTGCTAACTGATCTGATGCTGACTCGCCACCGGTTACTGAGTTTTCCGTAATAACATCACCAACCAAAACCAGCTGATTTAACCAGGTTAGCGGGGAATAACAGCCTACGGCCATCGCCCTGTAATCTGCTTCAGACCTCAGGTATTCCTGATCTGTAATTTTAAAATCTTCCTTAGGATTATAATCAACCCACTTTTTGCAAGACCCTAAAACCAGGCAGGCTAACACTACTGTGAAAATTTTGATACTTTGCATATAATTAGTTTTTTATGTTTTAGAATTTAATTTCGAGGCCTAATGCATAAGATCTTGCCAACGGATAAGCTCCACGATCAACTCCTGTATCCAGCAGCCCCGTGGCCGCAATTTCAGGATCAAACCCATCGTATTTGGTGAAAACAAAAGCGTTTTTTACCTGTGCATAAACCCTTACATTTTTAAAGGTTTTTTTAACTGCTTTAAAAGGCAGAGAATAACCTAATAAAATATTTTTGAATTTAAAAAAAGAAGCATCTTCTATAAATCTGTCAGAAAAACGGGCATTATTGTTTGGATCGGTAAAACTGTATCTTGGATTCTTAGCATCATTAGTGGTACCCGGGCCAGTCCATCTTTCCAATATTCTTGAGTACTTATTGGTAAAGTTGTTATTCCTTTCAAATGCCCTTACTACATCATTCCCGTAAGAGACATAAGCAAATACTGAAAAATCAAAGCTTTTATAGGTCAGGTTAACCGATAAACCGGAAGTAAATTTCGGAAATGGCGTACCAATAACTTCCTGATCTTTTGAATCCAGAATATTATCGCCGTTCAGATCTTTATAGCGAATATCTCCGGGAGCGGCAGATGGATAAGTCTTTCTAATATTGCCATTTCCATCTGTATAGGTAAGTGCATCAATTTCAGCCTCGGTTTGAAAAAGGCCATCGGTTCTGTATCCAAAATAAACACCCGGTGCATAACCCGGTGCAAACAGGGTTGTATTTTGACTTTGACCGTTGAAGAAATTTCCGCCGGGAATAGCTCCGCTGGCACCTGTACTGGTAACTTCTCCTCTTACGGTTGTGAAAGTAAGGGTGCTGTTTAATTTTAAATCCCTGCCTATAGTTTCATTATATCCAAGTGAAAGATCAATACCACTTGTATTGGTTGTACCAACATTAGTAACAGGCGAGGGTATTGCACCTAAGTAAGAAGAAAGATTAGTGGTAAACAGCAAATCCTTTGTTTTCTTATAATAATAATCTGCTGTCAGGTTGAACTTATTCTTGTGAAAATTTATCTCGAAACCTGCATTTGCCTGTGCATTACTTTCCCAACCAAGTAATGGATTGGCATAGGTACCTAATGTGGCACCATTTGCAAACATATTACCAAAAGTATATCCAATGGTATTACCCGTTCCATAAAGAGAAGCCAGATAATCTGTTTGTATTGTTGACAGCGCTGCAAAATTGGTAGGTACTGCCTGGTCATTACCGGTTATACCATAACTACCCCTTATTTTCAGGAAATTAATGAATTTTGACTTGAAAAAATTCTCCTTACTGACTACCCAGCCAAGTGAACCTGCAAAAAAATTGCCAAACCGTCTGTCGGCTCCAAAACGGGTAGATCCATCTCTTCTGGCGCTGAATGACGCCAGGTATTTATCATTATAATCGTAATTAATCCTTACAAAGCCCGAAGCATTCTTATTGAAGTATTGAAAATAATAACCCCTGATGGCTGTATAAACCTGGGGCACAGGGGGTGTACCAACATAGATAATAGTGTTTACACCAGTTGCGGCATTAAAATCTGCATAATCCCATGAGTTAAAAGGCACATCATCACGTGAAGCTCCCTGCTGGTTACCGGAAACCTTGCTCAGC
>JAYTOF010000123.1:0-24558 GCA_043747955.1 Chitinophagaceae bacterium | reverse complement strand
TCCCCTACCAGCAAACCACATGGCTACTTCATAAGCGGCGATAATAGTTGCACCGGTTCTTTTTGCTATTACTTCTGCATCTGCTACATGATCACTGTGTCCGTGGCTCAACAAAATATAATCAGCCTCAATGCCATTTATATCAATGGCCGAGGCCAGTTCATTTCCGGTAATAAAAGGATCAAATAATAGTTTTTTACCGTTAACCGCTACGCTAAAACAGGAATGACCAAAATAACAGAGTTGCATGATAAAATAATTTTTGTTCCCAACTGTCTACTTCAAAGGCCGGGTAGATTTTCGGCAAAATAGCTGTCAGGATGGCAAATTTAACCATTCGGCATAATAATGGACAACAAACAGGCATCTTAATTGTAATATTGAATAAGTAAGTGTCAAACCGAAAGACGAATATATGATTACCATAATATCGGGTACAAACCGAAAAAACAGCAATACCTATAAGATTGCCAGAGAATACCAGTTTATTTTGCAGGATAAGGGAATTGAAGCCGGCATTTTTTCATTGGAAGAGGTAGACCTGTTACATTATAATGCAGCTTTTGAAAAAATAGAAAATGAAATTCTTATCCCCACAACTCATTTTATAATTATATCTCCGGAGTATAACGGAAGTTATCCGGGTGTATTAAAACTGCTTTTCGACAGCAGCCGTTCGCATGAAATGTGGTATCACAAAAAAGCCTTGCTCACGGGTGTTGCAACAGGAAGGGCAGGAAACCTGAGGGGTATGGATCACCTGGCTGATGTGTTGAATTATATCAAGATAACGGTTCATCCCAATAAATTACCCATTTCGGTAGTTGACAGGGTAGTTGACAATGATGGGAAGATCATTGACGCAAATACGCTGAAAATCATAAACCAGCAATTGGATGAATTTATTTTTTGGGGTGCATTGAATCCAAAACCCCATACGACTGTGTCATCCCCATCCGATCCGGCCCGGGCGGGCGGGCGGGCCCGGTCCTTAAAATTTTAAACCCAAAACATGCGTTCAATCCGAACACCATTAGGCATTTTCTTTGTTGTTGCTATTTTGCTGTTAATGGATACTTATATTTTCCAGGCTATTAAAACGGTATGTCAATCTGCATCCCCTAAATTAAAAGTTGTTATTTATTCGGTTTACTGGACACTTACCGCTATTGCAATTATCAGTTTCCTGTTATTTGTTTTAACAGAACAAAGTTTTATGGGTAAGAAATTCAGAACCTACCTTTTTGCAACTTTTATAGGTTTGTTTTTAGCCAAACTGGTTGCCATTCTTTTCTTTTTGGTTGATGATATCAGGAGAGCCATACAATGGGTTGCCGGAAAATTATTTTTCAATAATACTGAAGTTGATGGCATGAGCGGCGATGGTATCAGCAGGTCAACTTTTTTAAGCTGGCTTGGCTTGGCAGCAGGAAGTACATTATTTGGCAGCCTGCTTTATGGTTTCAGCAATAAATACAATTACCATATAAAACGCCTGCAACTATCCTATGATAATTTGCCGGTTTCATTTAAAGGGTTAAAAATTATCCATATCAGCGATATACACTGTGGCAGCTTTACCAATAAAAAAGCGGTGCAACACGGTGTTGAAAAAATCCTGAATGAAGAACCGGATATCATTTTATTTACCGGCGACCTGGTAAATGACCGTACCCATGAAATGGATGAGTATATGGATGTGTTTAATAAACTGAAAGCACCCATGGGTGTATTCAGTACGCTGGGTAATCATGACTATGGCGATTATGTAAGATGGCCTTATAATGGGATTACCAAAGAACAAAACCTGGATGATCTTAAAAAAGTACATGCGGGACTTGGCTGGAAATTATTAATGAATGAGCATGTGGTTTTGGATAAAGAAGGACAAAAGATCGCCTTACTGGGTATTGAAAACTGGAGTAACAAAGCCCGTTTTCCAAAACATGGCAGGATGGACCTGGCTCATCCGGGTACAGAAAAATATCCTTTTAAAATATTAATGAGCCACGACCCCAGCCATTGGGATGCTGAAGTAAAAACAAAATATGCTGATGTTGACCTGATGCTTAGCGGCCATACACACGGTATGCAGTTTGGAGTGGAGATACCGGGTTTTAAATGGAGCCCAGTACAATATATGTATAAACAATGGGCAGGTTTGTATGAAGATGGTAAACAGAAACTGTATGTAAACCCGGGGTTCGGATTTATTGGGTATCCGGGAAGAGTAGGGATATTGCCGGAGATCACAGTGATAGAGCTGGTCTAAAAACAAATTTTCAATGCTCAATTCTCAATGTTCAATTATCAATTGATGGGCGTTCCGTTACAAAACAGATGTCGTTGAATATTGAGAACCTGCCTCCCGCAGGCAGGTTGAATAATGATTATTGGTATTTCTCCTGAAGTCTGAGACTTATCTTAATCTTTTGCCAATAGTGGAATAAAAAAAGTCCCGAATTAATCCGGGACTTTCAACATATTATTTAAAACTCCTTTTTTCTTTTGGTGCATAAATTCTTTTTCTTCCCTCAGTTGCCCTGTCGCTTCTCCCAACTCCCTCATCATTGGGCCTTTTAAAACCACCATCAGCTTCATTCATACGTACAGTACGGTTATTATACCGTTTGCCATCAATAGCGTTGATCATTTTTCCTGCATCGGCTTTATCAATTTCAATCCAGCTGTTCATGTCACGCATATCTATTTTACCAAGTACTTCTTTTTTAAGGTCACTCTCATCCAGTATAAACTGTAAAAAACTGGCTTTATAAAAACCATCCTTGGTTCCAAGATTAATAAATAATCTGGTATAGCCACTGTCCCTGCGGTTAAAACCGGTGCGTTCTTTTCTGCTGCCGTTCATATCACTACTGCCCCTTTCAACAGGCCTTCTGTCATTCCTGGAATCCGGCCTGTTAAGATCATCGGCATTTTCATAATACTTTAAAAAATGACTGAACTCTAATGCGGCTACTCTCTGTAATACTTCTTCTTTACTTACCGCTGCAAATTTTTCCATCAGGTCGGGCATATAGGTTTCATAATCACCATGGCTTACATCAGCCTGCATTAATTTATCCATAAAATGGAAAAACTGTTTGCGGCAAACATCTTTACCCGAAGGGACATCCACTTTATGAAACTGTGCATTGATCATTCGTTCCAAAGACTTGATCTTATAAGATTCCCTGCTGTGGCAAATGGAAAGACAGATACCTGTTTTTCCTGCACGGCCGGTACGCCCGCTTCTATGGGTGTACACCTCCATATCATCAGGTAATTCAAAATTGATAACATGGGTAATACCGTCCACGTCAATACCTCTTGCTGCAACATCGGTTGCGATCAGCAATTGTAAATTCTTACTGCGAAAACGCCCCATTACTTTATCCCTTTGCTGCTGGGTCAGATCACCATGCAAGGCTTCAATATCATATCCTGCTTTCGACAAACGTTCAGAAACTTCCTGTGCATCTGCCTTAGTACGGGTAAAAATAATTCCGTACATATCCGGATTAAAATCTATCAAACGCTTTAATGATTCGTAACGGTGTTGTGCAGGAACTACTGAATACTGATGAACGATATTTACATTGCCGCTGTTCTTTTTACCTACTGTAACCTCTTTGGGGTTTTCCATATAATTTTTAGAAATAGCCCTTACTTCGGGTGGCATGGTTGCACTGAATAACCAGGTGCTTTCGCGATTGATGGTATTCTTTAATACAAAATCAATATCGTCTCTAAAGCCCATATTCAGCATTTCATCGGCTTCATCCAGGACAACATATTTTACTTTTTGCAGGTCGATGGCTTTTCTTTCGATAAGGTCAATTAAACGGCCAGGTGTTGCAACAACGATATGTACTCCTTTTTTAAGGTTACGTATCTGCATCATAATAGAAGCGCCGCCATATACGGCTTCGGTATAAATATTTTTGCTGTGTTTTTTATAGGTTTCCAGGTCGTTGGTAATTTGTAAACACAGTTCACGTGTTGGACAAACGATCAAAGCCTGCGGATGACGTAGTGAACCGTCGATCAGTTGTAATAACGGAAAACCAAATGCAGCGGTTTTACCCGTACCGGTTTGAGCCAGTCCGATAAAATCGGTAGTGCCCGATAATAAAACGGGTATTGCTTTTTCCTGTATGGATGTTGGTGTTTCAAATCCTAAATCGGTAATAGCCTTTACCAATTGTTCGTTTAAGCCTAAGGCTTCAAATGCATTCATGTAAATGTTTTTTGCGATAGCCACATGTATTGTCCCGATAGCCATCGGGATGTCATGCTTTGGCCGTTGGTAAAGTGAAGGGAGATCAAATCATCCCGAATGAAAATCTATTTTCAACAGCCACTGAGCATGTCATGTAATTCTCAGTTTTTAATAATGGGCGCAAAGGTAGGCTTTTTATTTTCTTTTCAGGCATAAATAAGAATTTTATATAGAAAATATACTGGCATATCATATAAGCCGTTTATTTATTGCTGACGATTAAACTAAATTTGTTTTTTGGTATCAAATACTGGCCCGACTCAACTTATATGTATAAATTTTTACTACTGCTGTTCTTTTCAACCGCTGCTCCGTATGCATACGGACAAACAGATTCGCTTACAAAAGAAGAAAGGCGTTTATTGGATTCGATGTTTAATAATGATGAGTTCATTAAACTGATGAAGGTAAAAGATAAAAGTTATTTTGATTTGAACATAGGAATTGGAAACGGGGTTTTCAGTTTAAAAAATAATGTGCTGAATACAGGGCAGGCACAAACGGATAAGATTTATTACAGGCCAACAGTGGGGTATTATCATAAAAGCGGTGTGGCACTTGCGCTAAATGGGTTTTTAGCAACTGATAATGGCGAACTGAAGATGTATCAATATGCTATAAGTCCATCTTACTCTTACAGCAATAAAAAATTTGCAGCTGGCATATCTTATACCCGGTTCATTGAGGGATCAGCTGCCAGTTTTGATGTAAGTCCTTTTAAAAATGATATTTATGCCAGATTTGTGTATAGTAAAACATGGGTTGAACCCGGCATTGCCCTTGGATATTCATTTGGGAAGCAGGTGGAATATTATGATTCCAGTTTTTGGTTTATACCACAGCTACCGGCTCAGCCCAGGGTTGTGCATATAAGAGATACGATAACAACCAAACTCAGCGTATTTTCTTTAAGTTTATCTGTAAGTCATAAATGGGATTTTTATGAGTTGCTGGGTAAAAAAGATGCTATTTATCTTCAGCCTGTATTGATTCTTAATGCGGGATTGCAAAAATGGAACACTACACATTCAAACAGATTATTCAACAATTTTCCAAGACTGGCTAACTATATTAAAAGAAGATTTGGTGATGGCAGTGCTTCTGATAATTTTAAACTGCAATCATTTGCATTTTTAACTGAAGTAACTTATTTCTTTGGAAAATTTTATCTGCAGCCACAAATATACCTCGACTTTTATTTACCAACAACCACTGAAAAAAGGTTAACATCCCTGTTTTCTGTAACAGCCGGTATTTCTTTTTACTGATTAAAAAGTAGCTTTAACAAAGCATTTATACTTTCTTTCTCTTAACAAAAAATTGTAAATATTATTTCATCGTTGGCATATTAGTTGGAATTTACCTGCTAACTAAAAATTTATTTTATGAAGACAAAAATCTTAATCCTGGCAATATTCTGCATTACGGGTAATGCTGCTTTTTCTCAAAGGCTAAGTATCGGGTTTAAAGGCGGTGCAAATATTAATAAGATCACCGGTAAATCATTCAGCGATCAATTTACTTTTGGATATCACCTGGGCGGTTTTTTTGCAGTCCGCATAAATAATAAATTTGCGGTACAGCCCGAAATATTATTTAACCAGGTTAATATGGATACTTCCGGCAGTTTTAGTTCGGTGTATAAATTTAACCAGGTAGATAAAATTCAGCTTAAGTATTTAAGTATCCCCATCCTTTTAAATTACAAACCTGTAAAATATATTACACTTCAGGCCGGGCCGGAGTTTGGTATTTTAATGAATAAAAACAATACCCTTGTTGAAAATGGCAGAGATGCATTTAAAACAGGCGACCTGAGCATGCTTGGCGGCGTTCAGGTCAATATTTCACACTTAATTGTTTATGGCCGTTATGCAGTAGGATTAAGTAATTTAAACGATATCGATAATAAAGAAAAATGGAAAAAACAGAGTTTCCAGGTGGGCATTGGACTTAAGTTATAATATTCAGGAACGTATGATGGTGAGAGAGCCATCTGCATTCAGTTTTACAATAGCAGAGGGTAATGCTACTGTTACATCATCCTGGCGGTGTTGCACTATATAGTCAACACCATTTTTTATTTCAATATCTATATCTTCAAAAATAGCGGGTGGGGGATAACCTGAAATATTTGCTGAAGTGGAAACAACTGGTTTACCAAACCGTTTAATGAGTTTTTTACAAAAGAGATCATTCGTTATACGTATGGCAACAGTGCCGTCTTCCTGAATCATATTTTCTGCCAGGTCAGTACCTCCTTCATAAATAAATGTAGTAGGCTTATGAATTCCTTTGATATAATCGTAAACTTTAGGATCGGGCTGTGAAACATATTTAGGAATTTCATTTTCGTCAGCCAATAAAACAATCATGCTTTTCCCATCTGCCCGTTTTTTTAATTCATAAATTTTTGATACGGCTTTTGCATTTGTTGCATCGCAGCCTATACCCCATACTGTATCAGTAGGGTAAAGGATAAGTCCGCCTGTATGCAGTGCGATGAGTGATTCTTCAATATCCAAATCAAAATTCATGACCTGTTTTTTTGTAATTGACCTGTAAATTATAATAAAGCATGGTAAACAGCCGATACAATTACATTTTCATCCAGCTTTACCAGGCATTGGGGCACTCCGTATAATTTGCAGGTATTACTAACACAGGGCTCACAGTCAAGTTGGCCCAGCCTGATAATGGTTCTGTTGTTGTTATTGTATGGAGCCGTATTATTTTCATTACCTGCACCAAATAAAACAACCGTATGTAATCCCAATGCATTGGCCAGATGTGCAGGGCCACTGTCAGTGGATAATAAAGCAGAGCTGCTGCTGAATAATTGCATCAACTCAGCTAAATTGGTTTTCCCTGCCTGGTTGGTAATATTTGTTTTATCGGGGAGGGCATTAAAAACCTCATCCACAAAAAGGGCTTCTTTATAACTGCCCACTAAAATTATATCATTATTTATTTTATTCCGGACAGCATTAATAATGCTGACTGCTTTATCTTTTGGTAACCTGCGTGAAACCGCTTCAGAATTAATATTGATGATTAAAGCATTGTTCTGTACAGTAATTACCGGTTGTAACTGCACGGGAGGAACTGCAATTTCGTTTTTACTAAACTGCTGCAGTAAATTAATATACTCTTCTGCACGGTGTATATTTTTTTTCTTCGAATACGAATGCGTTAAAAAAACAGCACGTAATTCTTTTTTAAAACCAACCCTTATTTTTGCAGCAGCAGCTTGCCCCATAACAGCAGATGAGAATGAATCGGGCAAACAAAAGAAAAGATCATATTTTTTTTGTTCCCTGATCTTCTTACCAAATTTCCAGGCGCCGGTGATCCCTGTGTATTCTTCTTTCGAAAAAATATAGCGTTGATCATGAACAGGAAAATGATCCAGTAAAAAATCAATTCCCTTTTTTGCTATCAGATCAATGACCGCACCGGGAAAATGATTTTTTACAGCCTGCACAAAAGCCGTACTCATAACCATGTCTCCCAGCCAGTTGGGAAGTCGGATGAGAATATTCATGGGTGTAAAATACATTCAATTTTAAATATGGACAGGCAGAAGTACAAATTAATTAAGTTTGTAAAAAAACAAGCGCATGGAATTAAAAGAACAGATACTGGCTGCCTGGGCCAACCGTGATTTATTGAAGGAAGATATTTACGCAAATGCTGTAAGAGCCGTTGTGGAAGAAGTGGACAAGGGACGTTTAAGAACAGCTGCACCGGTTGATGGAGAATGGCAGGTTAACGAATGGGTAAAACAGGCCATTCTGATGTATTTCGCTATTCAGCAAATGGAAACTTTTACTTTACTTCCATTTGAGTTTTATGATAAAATGAAATTGAAATCCGGTTATGCATCGCTGGGTGTAAGGGCCGTACCACACGCAGTAGCCAGGTATGGTGCTTTTTTAGGCCGAAATGTGGTGCTGATGCCCAGTTATGTTAATATTGGTGCTTATGTAGATGAAGGTACCATGGTAGATACCTGGGCAACCGTAGGCAGTTGTGCCCAGATAGGTAAGGGTGTACACCTTAGTGGTGGTGTAGGTATTGGAGGTGTTTTAGAACCATTACAAGCCAGCCCGGTAATTATTGAAGATGGATGTTTTATAGGAAGCCGCTGTATTGTGGTTGAAGGTGTACGGGTTGAAAAAGAAGCCGTACTGGGAGCCAATGTGGTATTAACACAATCCACTAAAATTATTGATGTAAGCGGATCAGAACCTAAAGAGATGAAAGGTATTGTGCCGGCAAGAAGTGTAGTGATACCGGGCAGCTATACTAAAAAATTTCCGGCAGGCGAATTTGGGGTTGGCTGTGCATTGATCATCGGGCAGCGCAAACCCTCTACCGATCTGAAAACAAGTTTAAATGAGGCACTGAGGGATTTTAATGTATCTGTTTGATCAGCTTTTTATTTTTTTTTAATGAACGAAGCCCATAAGAAAAATTACATCACCGGTTTTGTAATTTCTTTTATTGGTGCTATCCTTTTTAGCACTAAAGCAATTTTTGTAAAACTTGCTTTTACCCATACGGATACAGATGCCATTACTTTACTTGCATTAAGAATGGTTTTTGCCTTGCCGGTATATCTGGTTGTTGCTTTTTTTTACAGCAACAGATCATCAAACGTTAGGTTTACCGGTAAACAATGGTTCCTGGTTATTGTAATAGGCCTCACCGGTTATTACCTGAGCAGCCTTTTTGATTTTGTTGGCCTGCAATATATTTCTGCCGGATTGGAAAGGCTGATACTTTTTTTATATCCCACTTTTGCGGTTTTGATTAATGCAGTACTGTTTAAACAAAAGATAAATAAAACACAGGGCATTGCCCTTTTTCTTACCTATATCGGTATTGCGACCGCATTTTTTGGGGAATTGAAACTGGATTCAGCCAACCCTGATTTTTTAATTGGCTCATTTTATATTTTTTTATGTGCCATCGCCTTTTCAATTTACCTTGTTGGCAGCGGAAAATTAATTCCACTTGTTGGGGCTACAAAATTTACGGCTTACACTATGACAGCTGCGGCATTTGGCGTTATCACCCATTATTTTGCAGTGGGTAATACAATTCATCATTTCAGTACACCGTTGATTGGGTATGGTATTTTACTGGCAGTTATTGCTACGGTTATTCCTACATTTCTAATAGCTAACGGATTAAAAAAGTTAGGCTCAAATAATGTAGCCATTATTTCCTGTATAGGACCGGTATCAACAATTTTACAGGCTCATTTTATTTTGGGTGAAAAATTAACGGGTGCCCAGGTAGTTGGAACCATGCTGGTAATTTCCGGTGTTTTATTCTCCGGCTGGCGAAACAGGGATATTTAGTTTTTTTAAAATCAATTTACACTTTACATTTGCCGTTCTTAAAGATTTTATAGGTTTACGGTATAAAGTTTAAAGGATCATACCAGGCTTCAAATCTTAAAATCTTTAAACGGTTCACCCTGCCCGGGTGGCGAAATTGGTAGACGCACTGCCTTCAGGTGGCAGCGTTCGCAAGGATGTGCTGGTTCGAATCCAGTCCCGGGCACCATACCCCTTTTTTAAAGGGGTATCTTTTTAATGGTAACCAAGCATGTAAAGGCAACGGTATCCTGTTTTTTCAGCTGTGCGGATTCATTTCAGTAAATAATATTTATGTAATAATACAGCAGTTAAATTCCCTAGCTGGCCCAATTTTAAAAGATCTTATTGCAGTTAACCCGGTCTGTTTAAAAAACATTTTAATACTACCTTAACATGACTATTGTTTGTAAATTGAAAGTAAATGGATAAAATGCAAATTAAAATATCTTAAAGGGGCATTATAGATATTGTATAGATTGTTGATCCTGTTTTTTATTAATTGATTAAAAGTAAAATCAGCATATGAAAAAAATGGTAATGGTTTTTTTGTTGTTAATTCCTTCCGTGGCTTTTACACAATCAACAAATCCTGCGCAGGATAACATTGCAGAAGTATTAAAAAATATTTCTGAATTCATTACATTTTCTAATAAAGCCATTACTACCCTGTTTATTTCAGATACAAAAAGGGGTGGCCAATTTTATAAATATACGGGAAGCCTTCCTGCAGATAACGGGATGATATTTTTAGATCGCCTGGGTACTAAATGGAAAAGGGATGTTAAAGACAATGCTATTAATCCCGAATGGTGGGGGGCTGCCGGGGACGGTATTACTAATGATAAACCCGCATTTGATGCTGCATTAGCCTATTACAAACGTAATACAGACAAAGTAGCCTATATGCAATTGGGGCAAAGCTCTGGCGGGCTCGTGTCTTACAGGTTTAATGATACCATCAGAATTGATTTTAATGCAGATATCAGGGGTGGTGTAAATACCCTCCTGCTATTTGGCAGTAATAGCGCAGGTTTAAAGTTACGTTCATCCGAAACCAATGTTTTTATACCTACAATTTATTTAACCGGTATAGCCCTTAAACAGGTTTACTGTTATGAAACCTATGATCCCCGCGAGATGGGAATTGAGATAAATTGTATTGCACATTTAAAAGATGTATCCGTACAAAATTTTCAGGGTAATGGTATTGTGCTTTGGGGAAACGGAGGAACTTCCCCACCCACCAATTGTGATCTGTCAACGCTTGAAAGGGTCTCTGTTTCTGAAAGCAGGAATAACGGATTTTTGATCTACGGTGCAGATGCCAATATTATTGATTTTAAAAATTGCCAGGCAATAGCCTGTGGAGCAGCCGGTTTTTTAGATAACAGTTTTTTAGGCAATAATTACCAGAACTGTCAAACTGCTTCCTGCGGAAGTCCTGAATTAAAATTTCAAAGGGTTCTTTGTAAATACCGTGGCCTGGTTTATTATGCTTTACATAATAAGGATAGCCGTGGCCGTAAAAATAAATTAGGGCAGCCCGATATCAGCCCTGTAGATTGGGCCCTGGTACCTGACCAGAGCTGGATTGCTTACCGTAACATTCTCAATTATCATGTCGACAGCTTTTATCAGGCGGGAGGTGGGTTTCTTTTAGATGCAGACAATGCAGGAGGGCAAAATCAATTTGGTACCCTTACCAATTGTTACTCAGAATTAGACTGTCCGCCTTCTTACTGGAGTTATAAATGTATTGCTGTTGGTGGAGATTTAACTTCAATAAGAAGTGGTTTAAAATTGGGGGGCTGGTTCAACTCATTAGACGTAAATACTTCTGTAAGGGTTTCCCATCCAAAGACTGCACAATCTACATTTCAAACTTCCAATGCTTTTGCCTGGCAGAAAAGAACAAACGAAATACAGGGAATTGTAAATGTTTATGACACCACAAACAATTTTTTAAGTTGGTATGATTGGCTTACATATGATGCAGATAAAACTTTTCATTCATATGGCGGTAACTTTATTTTGCCAACTCAAAATACGCCGGCAGCTTTTTTGGGGAGGCGTACTTTAAATAAGGGAGCCTACTTTAGTCCTTTTATGCAGGAAATGTATTTAAATAACAGATCGGCAGTCGGTAACCAACATAAAAGGATCTATTTGGCGGAATCGGCTCCGGCTCCAGATGCAAGTGATATGACCGGCGATATTATTTTAAACTCAATTACAGGTTCAGGCAATACTATTTTGGGATGGAGAAAAACAGCTAATGGAGCAACAGGTTTGTGGGAAGAGATCAGTATAAATAAAGTTAAGTATAATGCTCAAACGGGTACAACCTATACTTTAAACTCTACGGATATGGCACAAGTAATAACACTTAAAAATGCTGCAGCTATAACATTAACAGTTCCCGCAGGTTTACCTGCGGGGTTTACCTGTACGATTATTCAGTTAGGTGCAGGTGTAGTAACCATAAAGCCTTTGGGTACAACAATAAATAACGCTGAGGCATTTACAAGAACCGGTGGCCAATATACAGCTGTAACCGTATTCATGTATAGTACAGATACATTTATTACACAGGGGAAAATGCAAAAATAAATACTTGGTTTATAATAATAGAATTACCCTTAACTTTTCAATAGTTGCCAGGCATCACTGGTATAGCGTATCCTGTATTTGTTTTCTGATTGATATGCAAAAACAGGTAAATTATTCCACTTGCAATTATTTTTTTTCCAAGTGGTATCCTGCGCACTGCTTAATACCGAAAGGCATTATAATAAATCAAAAACCCCTCTGGAAAGAAGGGTTTTTTTTGTTATCCAAACAATCCTTAAAAACAAAAAATCTTAGTTTGTTAGTACACGATTTCTGAGATCAGGATTGATTTTTTTGATATTGGTGCGCACAAAAAAATGGTAGCAGGTTGTTTTTAAATACGTACAAATTCAATATATTATTTTTTAGTGGGAAAGTTTTATTTAACTATATGGTTTGCGAAAACCTTATATCATAGGATATTTTTTTTGGCGGGTTAAGCGGATCCAGGTAATAACGTGTTTTATTGATTTTTATTTTGCAGATCTGTAAATATTAAACCGGTTTACAAAAGGTTATTCAGCAGCTGGCTGTAACAACAAAGCCTTTGCAAATTTGCAAAGGCTTTGTTGTTACCATGAGTATTATTAAAATCAGTTATTACTTTTTGTCAAAGCAGGTTTCGTATTTTTCGAAAGCCTGGTTGATTTAGGGGCCGCAACATCAGTTTTTTTCTTTGCCTCATTTTCAAGCACCCACTTATCATATCCTGCGGTATCTAAAACATCACCGGTTATAGTTATGCTTTTCAATTCATCTACACCTGCAAATTTTACAGTAAGGTGTTTATCAAAATGCCCCACAGTTGCTGCATTAAATTTTGCAGAAATGAAACCGGTTGCTCCGGGAGCAATAGGCGATTTTGTATAATCACCCATGGTACAACCGCAGGTAGGGTTAGCCTGTTCAATGATTAAAGGTTCTTTACCGATATTAGTAACTATAAATTTCACTTCTTTCGGTTCATTTTGTTTCAGGGTTCCCTGGTTAATCGTTTCGGTATCAAATTTTGCAACATCTGCTGCAGTTTTTTGTGCAAAAAGAACGGAAGCAAAGGCTAAGGCTGTCAGGGATAATATTAATTTCTTCATTGTTAAAATAATTTTATTGGGTTTATTAATTTTTTAGATCATTCAATCCTTTATTTTCAGGAGCAGAGTTACCCGGGGTTTTCCAAACCTCACCTTTAATAGTGATCTGTTTAGATTGGGTATCACTGTATGAAACCGTAATAAATTTTGTAAACGGTCCTTCAGCGGCAGCATTAAAACCTACTGTAATTTTAGATTTTTCACCCGGAGCCAATAACTTATCTTTTTCCCACTCAGGGGTTGTGCAACCACAACTGGCAGCAACATTATTGATTTTAAAAGCAACCTTACTGTTATTGGTTACTTCAAAAATATGGGTAACCGGTTTGCCCTGAGGTATTTTACCGAAGTTAAATTCAGATTCAGTTAAAAGCAGCATCTCATCAGAAACGGCAACAACTTTTGTACCGGTAGTAACTGCATTGGCCGTGGTAATTACGGCAGCCGGCGCAGTTGAAATTTGCTGTGCATGTAAAGCTGTAATGGCAAAAACTGCACAAAAGAGGGTAATTATTTGTTTCATATTGATTTTTTTTAATTAACAATGCTAAAGATACTAAAACGATTAGTTCTCTCACAAATTGTTAACCCGTTAGGAGATTTTTAACAAAGCTCCTCTATAATTTATATTTTTGTGTTAGTTTAACAGGAATATGGATACAAATAATAATAACGACGCTGCTTTACAGGAAAAATTGAGTTTTGAGAATTTCCGCAATGAAGTGCTTAAGGATTACCGCTTTGCCTGTGAAAGCCGGGAAGCCAGTTTGCTGGGCAGAAAAGAAGTATTAACCGGGAAAGCTAAGTTTGGAATTTTTGGTGATGGAAAAGAAGTGCCCCAGGTTGCCATGGCAAAATTCTTTAAGCCGGGTGATTTTAGAGCTGGTTATTACCGTGACCAGACCTTTATGTTTGCCAGCGGGCTCTCTACAATTGAACAATTTTTTTCCCAGTTATATGCAGACCCTGATGTTACCCACGATCCTTTTAGTGCAGGCCGGCAAATGAATGCTCATTTTGCAACAAAACTGGTAGATGAAAACGGTGATTGGCTCAATCTTGCCGAACTGAAAAATATAAGCAGTGATATTGCACCTACAGCCGGACAAATGCCCAGAGCATTGGGGCTTGCATTTGCTTCTAAAGTTTTTAGAAATGTTGCCGGAACACATAATTTAAATAATCTGAGTAATAACGGAAATGAAGTATGCTTTTGTACCATTGGAGATGCTTCAACCAGTGAAGGGCATTTTTGGGAAACTATAAATGCTGCCGGTGTATTACAGATCCCAATAGCTGTATTTGTATGGGATGATGGATATGGGATCTCTGTTCCAAAAAAATTTCAAACTACAAAAGGATCTGTTTCAGAAGCAATAAAAGGTTTTCAGCAAAAAGAAGGCACCAATGGTATTGACATTTATAAATTAAAAGGCTGGGATTATGCTGGTATGTGTGAAATATTGGAACCGGCTATACAAAAAATAAGAGATACACATACACCCGCAGTATTTCATGTTGAAGAAATTACGCAGCCACAGGGCCATTCAACATCCGGCAGTCATGAACGGTATAAAACATCTGAACGGCTGGAATGGGAAAAGGAATGGGATGGACTTAAGCAAATGAGAGCATGGATCATAGCAAATGCATTGGCAGATTCTGAAGAATTAAATATTCTGGAAGAAAGCGCCCTGTTGCTGGTGAGGGAAAGTAAACAGAAGGCCTGGGTAAAATACCTGAACCCCATTAAAGAACTTGTTTTAAAATCGGTTGAAGTTTTAAAATCTGTTGAATCTTTACATCCTGCAGTTAAAAAACTTGCTGATGAATTGGCAGCTTTAAGAGAACCCTTGCGTAGGGATGTAATGAAGACCCTGGCTTCTGTGATTGATATTACAGGCCGGGAACCTGTGGCATTTCCTTTAAAAGAGTATTATTCAAATTTAAAAACTGATCATGCAAAACTTTATAACAGTTACTTATATAATGAGGGGCCTAAATCAGCATTGAAAGTTAGGGTTATCAATCCTTATTTTACAGATGAGGCTGCTCATGTAAATGGTTACGAGGTTTTGAATAAATATTTTGATGAATTGTTTACAACCAATAGTAAAGTTGTTGCCTTTGGCGAAGACCTTGGCCAGATTGGGGATGTGAACCAGGGTTTTAGCGGCCTACAGTCGAAGCATGGATCAGAAAGGATATTTGATACCGGAATCCGCGAACTGACTATTATGGGTCAGGGTATTGGTTTATCTTTAAGGGGACTGCGACCGATAGCCGAAATTCAATACCTCGATTATTTATTATACGGATTACAACCACTCAGTGATGATGTTTGTACCACACATTTTCGCACAGCGGGGCAACAAAGTTGTCCGTTGATCGTAAGGACAAGGGGGCACAGGCTTGAGGGTATCTGGCATAGCGGTTCTCCCATGGGCGTTGTCATCAATGCGCTCAGGGGTATGTATGTTTGTGTACCACGTAATATGGTGCAGGCCGTGGGCATGTACAATACACTGTTGCAAAGCAATGATCCGGGTATTGTGATAGAATGTTTAAATGGCTACCGCTTAAAAGAAAGATTGCCTTCAAACTTAATGGCTTACACCGTGCCTTTGGGTGTGCCGGAGATCGTAAAGGAAGGTACAGATGTGACTGTTGTTACTTATGGTTCCACCTTACGCATTGTACTGGAAGCAACTGAAACGTTGGATAAAATGGGTATCAGTTGTGAAGTGGTGGATGTACAGACTTTGTTACCATTCGATATCAATCATAAAATTGTAGAGTCGCTTAAAAAAACCAACCGTATTGTTTTTATTGATGAAGACGTACCGGGTGGTGCAGCAGCTTACATGTTCAATAAAGTGATGGAAGAGCAGGGAGGCTATAAATATTTAGATGTATCCCCAAGAACCATAACAGCCAAAGCACACCGGCCTTCTTATGGAAGCGATGGCGATTATTTCAGCAAACCCAATACCGAAGATATTGTTGCAGTGATCAAAGAGATGATGGCTGAGTAAATAAGCAATTGACAATAGGCAATTGGCAATTTGTACTCCTGAAAATTATAATCTGTTTTTTATGGGAGTGGTTAATTTTAAACAAACCAAAGTATATAAACTGGCTTTTGAGCAGGCGATGGAAATATTTTCAGTAACCAAAAGCTTCCCCAAAGAAGAAACCTATTCTCTAATTGATCAGATAAGGCGCTCGTCAAGAAGTGTATGTGCCAACTTGGCTGAAGCTTACCGGAAGAAGTTATACCCGGCAAATTTCGTTTCAAAAATAACTGACTGCGATGCAGAAAATTCTGAAACCGGAGTATGGCTGGATTTTTCATTAGCTTGTAATTATATTAATTCCGAAACACATAACTTATTTATTTCACGTAATGAAGAAATAGGAAGATGATAAAGTCACATGAGAAATAATCCGGACAAGTACTAAAAGCAGTTCCTGATTGCTTATTGTCTGTTGTCAATTGCTAATTGCTTGTTGCCTATTGCTCATTGTCTATTGTCTATTGCTAATTGTTCATTGTCTATTGCTCATTGTCCATTGCCAATTGCTTATTGTCCATTACTAATTGCTAATTATGATCTTATATCAGATAGATGCTTTCACCGACAAACTTTTCAGTGGCAACCCGGCTGCGGTAATTCCATTAAAACATTGGCTTGATGAAAAACAGATGCAGCAAATTGCGATGGAAAATAATCTTTCCGAAACGGTATTCTTTGTCCCCTCATCTAACAAAGCTGCAGACTTTGAAATAAGATGGTTCACTCCTGAAGTGGAAATAAACTTATGCGGCCATGCCACACTGGCAAGCGCTTATGTGTTGTTCAACATTTTATCTTTCGATAAACCTGAAATACGTTTCAACTCTTTAAGCGGCATTCTTAAAGTAACAAAAGAAGATGACCTGATCTGTATGGACTTCCCTTCGTGGAAACCGGAACGGCTGGACATTTACCCCGATGAACTTTCTTATATTTTAGACCATGCAGAAATTGTGGGTGTGTATAAGCACCGGGATATTGTGGTTGAACTGATGAATGAGGATGCGGTTAAGAATTGCAACCCTGATTTTTCAATGATGAAAAAACATATTGATAAGATGATCATCACAGCACCCGGGAAAAATGTTGACTTTGTCTCCCGTTTTTTTGCACCGGGTGCCGGTATTGATGAAGATCCGGTAACCGGCTCGGCACATTCACAATTAATTCCATTTTGGGCTGAAAAGCTGGGCAAGAATAAAATGCATGCTTTGCAATTATCCAAGCGTGGCGGAGAGTTATGGTGTGAACAGAAAGGAGACAGGGTTATAATGAAAGGTAAAGCGGAGTTTTACATGAAAGGAGAAATAACGATATAAAAAAACCACTGTAAAAGTGACTTTTTTTTTATTTAAGGTTATGATACACTTTCTGCACATCATCATCCTGTTCTAAATGATCAACTAATTTTAAAACATCGTTGGCCTGCTCTTCACTTAACTCCATTGTGTTGGCAGGTATCCAGGTAAGTTCGGCACTAGTCACTTCAATTTTCTTTTCTTCCAAAGCCTTACTCATATTACCATATTCATTGAACGGAGTACGGATGATCACATTGCCTTCGGCATCTTCACCAATTTCTTCCAGGCCAAAATCGATCAGTTCAAATTCAAGATCATCAACATGTACCCCTGTACCTTTTATTTTAAATTCGGCCATATGGGTAAAACCAAATGCCACACTGCCGCTGGTACCTAAAGATCCCTGCCCTTTTGTAAAATGCATTCTTACATTGGCAACTGTACGGGTAGAGTTATCAGTTGCAGTCTCTACCAAAACAGCCACACCATGTGGTGCATATCCCTCATACATGATCTCTTCATAATTGCTGGTATCTTTTCCCATGGCCCTTTTTATGGCCGCTTCTACACGGTCTTTAGGCATACCACAGGCTTTAGCATTAAGATAACACCTTCTTAAAGCCGGGTTGTTATTGGGGTCAGGGCCACTCGCTTTTACCGCAATGGCAATTTCTTTACCAATACGGGTAAAGTTCTTTGCCATCTTATCCCAGCGGGCAAACATGCTGCTTTTTCTAACTTCAAATATTCTTCCCATCTAAAAACTTATTTTTTGTTGTTTACTTTACAGCTGATACATTAAGTTATTCTTAAAGTGCCTGCACATAAGCCAAATTGAAAATCTTTGTTCGGCCTCCCTCTCTCCTGAGCAAGTCGAAGGATGGAGAGGGACCGGGCCTGCCTGCCGGCAAACAGGGGTGAGGCCGGGGTGCAAATTTAGGGAAAATCAATTTCAGGCAAAAAGAAAGCGCTATCCGTGTCCGGATAACGCTTTGTCGTATTATTCATCAATCTAAAAAGTAAAACCTACCGAAACTTTTACTACCCTGTTATAAGCCGAGTAATTATCATTTTTATCAAGTTTAGACAAACCATGATCATAGCCAGCCTGAATGTTAAGTCCGTTATCAAACTGGTAGCCTACACCAGCAGTCAATCCTAAATCAACTTTATTTAAGCGCTCAGTAATACCAATGCCTTTATTGAAGATAGAAATACCAAGCACACCAAGCTTTGCATTCAATGTGCTTCTGGCCAGGTATGAAACCTGCGGACCGGCAAATACACTAAACCCATTAACTACTTTAGCTTTTAACACTAAAGGAATGTCGATATAATGTGATTGTACCTGTGCACCTGCATTAATACCCAAAAATTGTAAGGCATTAATTTGAAGATCACCTTTAATACTGTATCCTTTTTTTGAATACTGTAGACCCGGTTCAAAAGAAAAGATTTCAGAGACCGGGATGGTTACATAACCGCCTGCATGAAAGCCTGTCTTACCTTTCGTTACCAGGTATCCATCAGTTTTATCAATCAGATCTTCAATTATCTGAAGATCATCACCCTGCCATTTGTCAAAGTTTACGCCGGTTCTGATACCGTACCTTACCTGAGCGTTGATTAAAGGAATCATCATCATTGTTATGATGCTTGTTAAGAAAATTTTTCTGATCATAGTTGGGTGCAGTGTTTTATGGGCTGCTGGTTCTTACTCTTTAGAAAATGATGCCATGTTGTTTTGTTTTATAAAAGATTTTGTTAAAGGGGATTCTGTTTACAACCGCTTAACAAAACACGATACAGGATTCGAGATACAGGATACCGGATTGACCCAATGACTCTAAAGCCCTTTTTAGAAGTCATACACTTAGCTGATAACCGGTATCTTGAATCTTGTAACCTGAATCCTTTATCCTGTATCATTTCGAATGCGTAAGTTTGCTACCATAAACTCTTGCTATGGACAAAGCTGTTTACTACGCAGATTACCTGCAACTGGATAAGATCACGGGTGCACAGGATCCGGAAAGTTTTAAGGAAGGAAGGGAACCGGCACACGATGAGATGCTGTTCATCATTATTCACCAGGCGTATGAACTTTGGTTCAAACAAATTTTGTTTGAAGTGAATTCGGTGATAGCTATAATGAATAAACCGGTAGTAAATGATAACTCACCCGAAATGCAAACCGTGGTACACCGCTTAAAAAGAGTGGTTACCATATTAAAAGTATTGGTGCAGCAGATAGACATCATGGAAACGATGACGCCGATGGACTTTCTGGATTTCAGGGATATGCTGCGGCCGGCATCGGGTTTCCAGAGTTACCAGTTTAAAGTACTGGAAGCAAAACTGGGTTTAAAGTTTGAGCACCGGCACGGACAAAATTATTATACATCGCAACTGAAAGAAAAAGATATTGCGATTATTAAAGATGCAGAAAGTGGTAAGTCGGTTATTGAACTGATCAATGCATGGCTGGAAAGGATGCCCTTTATTACCGAAGATTTCTGGAAAAATTACCAGCAGGTTTATGTTAAAAGTTTGGCAGAGGCAGAAAAAAATAATGCAGCAACGTTTGAAACTGTTTTTAATAATACATCTGCTGGCGCAGAAAGAAACTTTACACCTAAAGCCTGCCGATCAGCTTTATTCATCATGATGTACCATGGTTACCCCATGCTGGAACTACCATTTCAATTATTAGATATGCTTTTGGAAATTGATAACCAACTGGGCAACTGGCGCTACCGCCATATTAATATGGTGCAGCGCATGATCGGTAGCCGTATTGGTACAGTCGGCAGCAGCGGCGCCGGGTATTTAAAAGCGGCCATGGATAAACATTATATTTTTAAAGAGATTGGGCAACTGAATAGTTTTTTGGTTGACAGGAAGAAGTTGCCGGTGTTGGCAAAAGAAGTGGGGGAGAAGTTGGGGTATAATTTTTAATTTACCACAAAGAATCACAAAGGGTTTACACAAAGGGCACAAAGATTTTCTTTTTGAATTTTTTGTGTTTTCTTCGACTTGGAATCATCGTTGGTTCTAATAATTAAACGTATATTTTCCTAAACGATATACCAAACACATGTTTTCTTTAACTTCAAAAGTGCCTTTCCATCTTTTACCACCCCTACCATCAGCAATCATGGAATAAGTTCCTGGTTTTAATATTCTGCAGACCATTCCATTACTAGAACAGCTAGGTTCAGAATCATAACTGACCGTAAATCTTTCAAGAACTACGTTATCAACTTTAAGTTCAATCTCCTCATATTTTCTGTTGATATCAGTCCAAAAACAAACGTAACCAGGTTTTATAGGTTGCGTAACAATTCTTGGTTCGTCTATATCATAGATAAAAAATAATTCAACAATATTCAATTGCTCGTCATTAAAATTTTTTATAGTAACAATATTCTTTGCATTTTTAATTTCCCTGGTTGCCATAAAATTCATAGGAATGTAATTGTCTAAAACGAATTTTATGATTTTATTGTTTTTCACTTCGACTTTAACGTCTCTACAAAAATTTAGATTATCTGTAGCAATTGCACTGTGCCAACCGTCAGTAATTGTTGCAGGATAAGTTGTATATTCTGAATATTGGGTTTTTATCATTCCTAACTTAGCAAGGGCTTGTTTTCTAGCATTTTCTTGCCTTTGTAGTTCTTTTTTATTATTCAAATTGGCTTTTAGAATATTACTGAATTCAAAAGTTGCATAATCAAAAGATGAGCCAAACCAATAAGTTTTGGAATTAGCCTGACCTTTTGGAGCATCCTGACCTTGAATATCATAGTTGGGTATATATGTATAAGATGTATCAGTTCTTTTTTGTGAAAGGAGTGAGAGGTTTAAAAAGAGAAGCGTACAAAGGGAAAAGAATTTTAGACTAAATGAAAAATTGTTCAGCAAGATTGTTTTTCTCATGACAGTTATTTTGAAATTTTAATTTAGGTTAAAGGTTAAGAAAAACTGCAACAAATACAACTTTTGTCGTAGAAATCCCTGGCAGAGCTATGCTTTAATACATAGGTTCAATAGAAAGTCGTGATTTTTCAAATTGGAAATTGTATTCTAAATTTTTAGACATTTGTTCAATTCGTAACGTAGTATCAGTGTCAACTGTTGGTGGGAGATATACTTTTTGTATAAGGTTTTAACATCCACTGGAATAAGTTTCCCTTTATGGATAGCCTGTGTTTCCCAATAATCCTTATCATCGACTGCATCATAAACATCATGAATTAATCTAAATTCATTTTCATGATGAAATTCAATTCTTTTGTGGATGAGGGGAATATAGAGATTATATCCAGTATGTGGATAGTCTAATGGATGATGCCATTTTTCAGTATCATAGTCTAAATATCTTACTTTGCTTGATCCAATTTTTTCGGAGGTACCTTCTATAACTTCATACATTTTCTCCATACTCGTCAGTATAGCTGCGCCTTCATTGTCTTTTAAATATAGCCGCCACATTGCATCTGATTCATTATTATTGATGTGCCAACAATTTATAGTAGTGCCTCTCTTTAGTCTTTGATGGAGACTTTGAAGACCGAGTATATTATTTAAAGCTTGTTCTTCGTTAAATTCCCTTCCAAACGATTTAGCAATTCTTTTTTCTTCTCTTATTCGATAATCTGCCTCAATTTTTGGAAGAGAGCCTTCGAAAGGGTCACTAAATTTATCAGCTCTACAGAAAAAAAGAGATTTAGTTTCTAATAAAGATTGAAATTTTTCAAAGTCAAGATATCTCCATAGAGTAGCTTTCGACTCAAGAGGAATAAAACATTCATGTTTATATATTGCCATAAGTGAATATCAGGTTTAACAATGCCCAATAAAGTTACACAGCACAAGAGAGCGACGCCAATGAAGCTTAATAGAATTACTGAAGCTGAGTCAATAAAAATTTAGGAAGAGATGCTTCGTTCCTCAGCATGACAGCGCTTTGTGAATCTTTGTGACTTCTTTGTGTATCTCTGTGGTACAACCCTCTACACCAACTCCTTCAACTTCTCCACCACCGCATCTACTTCTGCCTTGGTATTGTGTTTACTAAAACTAAAGCGAACGGTAACCTGGTTGGGGTTATTGTTGATGGCACGTATGACATGGCTGCCCTGATCAGCGCCACTGGTGCAGGCACTGCCGCCGCTGGCGCAAATATTATTTATGTCCAGATTGAAAAGTATCATCTCCGATCTTTCTGTCTTGGGAAAACTGGCACTGAGTACCGTGTATAAACAGCGGCCCAACGCATCGCCGTTAAATGCAATACCGGGGATTTGTTTTTTCAGTTCATCCATCATATAATACTTCAGCGTGCCAATGTAAGCACTGTCTTCTTCGTAATTGGCAGTAGCCATTTCGAGGGCCTTTGCAAATCCAACTATACCGTACAGGTTTTCGGTACCGGCACGCATGTTGCGTTCCTGACCTCCGCCGTGTACAAAGGGTTTTATTTTTACATTTTCATTGATGTATAAAATGCCTACACCTTTTGGCCCGTGAAATTTATGTGCAGCACCGGTAATAAAATGCACCGGTGTATTTCTGAGATCGAATGGAAAATGCCCGACAGTTTGTACGGTATCGCTGTGAAAAATGGCGCCATACAATTTGCATAATTCGCCAACCGAATGAATATCTAAAATATTGCCAATTTCATTATTTGCATGCATTAAAGTAACCAGGGTTTTTTCTTCAGCTGCTGCCAGTAATTTTTCCAGGTCATCAATATCAATATGCCCGTTGGGTAATAATTTTACATAGCTTACTTTGGCAATATCCAGGTTATCTATATGCTCAACAGAGTGTGTTACGGCGTGGTGTTCAATGGGGGAAGTAATGATATGTTTACAACCCAGGTCGCGTATGGCGCATGAAATTGCAGTGTTACTGCTCTCTGTGCCGCCACTGGTAAAAAATATTTCGGCGGGGTGCGCATTTAAAATTTTCGCAACAGATTTGCGGGCAGTTTCAATAGCCATCCTTGTTTCCCTTCCGTAAGAATAAATGGAAGAAGGGTTGCCAAATTTTTCGGTAAGGTAAGGCATCATGGTTTCCAGCACTTGAGGATCGAGTGCAGTGGTAGCGGCGTTGTCGAAATAGATTCTGTTTGAACTCATAGCCATTTGTTATTAGTCATTGGTCATTAGTCATTGTGCAATATAGGAAAATCTGCTTTTGAAAATCGCTGGTCTAATGACTAATGACCAATGACTTTTTTTTCCTACAACATCTTCCCAATATCCTGCATCAGTCTGCGGGCAATATTATCTGCCGTTGTTTCAAAATTACTTTCGGCATAAATACGGATAATGGGCTCGGTATTGCTGGTGCGTAAATGTACCCAGTCATTATCAAATTCAATCTTCAATCCATCTTCTGCATTAATCGGACGATCTTTATAAAGGTCTTTAATTTTTTCAAATATAGTTTTTACATCTATACCGTTTGCCAGTTCAATTTTATTTTTACTGATAAAATAATCAGGAAATGTATTTCGCAACTGTCTGATACTTTTTTTGCTTTTGGCCAGGTGGGTTAAAAAAAGTGCAATACCTATCAAAGCATCCCTGCCGTAATGCAGGTCCGGAACAATGATGCCGCCATTACCTTCGCCGCCAATTACTGCATTCACTGCTTTCATTTTATTTACCACATTCACTTCGCCAACCATGCTGGGAAAATATTCGCCGCCATGTTTAATGGTTACATCTTTTAACGCCTTTGTTGACGACATATTGGAAACCGTATTTCCTTTTCTTTTACCCAGGATAT
>JAYTOF010000122.1:0-4488 GCA_043747955.1 Chitinophagaceae bacterium | reverse complement strand
AAAAGGAATTGGAAAAGGTGTAACAAAATTAGAAGACCTTAATCTCATTCATAAAAATATGATTGCTGCCATTGAAGAAAAAGGCGGCAGAATTGATGCGGTATATTTTTGTCCTGATTTAGATAGTGACAGCCCCAATAGAAAACCCAACCCCGGCATGGGTTTACAGGCTGCAAAAGATTTTCCCGAAATTAATCTCAACAAAGCAATTATGATAGGCAATACCCTAAGCGATATGAAGTTTGGCCGCAACCTGGGTGTAAAAACCATCTTCCTGCCCACAACACGCCCCGAAGTGGATTTAAATGATGAACACATTGATGCAGTGTATAATTCTCTTATTGATTTTGCAAACGACTTAAATGCTGCAAATTTTATTTGAACCACATAGCCACATAATACACAATAGCAAAACACATAGGCCACTATGTGTTAACCTATATTTCTATGATACTATGTGGTTCAATCTTATACTTACCCATCCCACTCTCTTCTATAAGCTTTAGTTAAAATTAGTACCTAAACAATAACTTTGTATTAATCTTGTTAATGGATTAACTATTTTTATTGCATGAAGAAACCATTCCTTTTACTTTTTTTATTCTTTATCAGCAGTTTGTCCTTTGCACAGGGTATTGGCAAAGCCGAATATAAAATACTGATGCAAAAAGAAGATTCACTAAAAGAATATGCTGCAAAAATAATACAGGGTATTAATGCCGATAACCGTTTTAATGCCGATAGTATGTTTACCCGTATACTGGTACGTGCTTTAAAAACCAAAAACTCCTTCCACTACCCTTTCGATTCTTTACAAACAGTTTCTATACTGTATTCTCCGGATAGTGTATTCCGCATTTTTACCTGGCAGCTGGTTATTAATGAAAATGTGATACGGCAGCATGGTGCCATACAAATGAAAACCACGGATGGCTCTTTAAAATTATACCCGCTGATTGACAAATCGGATATTACCACAGATGTTGCTGATACCATTGGCAACAATTTTGGCTGGATCGGCGCCATTTATTACAGGATCATACAAAAGAAAAGTATGGATCAAAATATATACACACTGATAGGTTTTGATGAAAATAATATCCGCAGCAGCCGGAAAATAATTGAAGTATTATATTTCCAGCTGGGCGAACCTACTTTTGGTGGTCGTTATTTCAGTTACGAAGAAGACTCTGTTATTAAAACAGCACACAGCCGCTATATCATGGAATATAAAAAAGAAGCAGGCCCGCGCCTGACCTATGATAAGGACCTGGACATGATCATACTTGAACACCTGATCTCAGAATCGAATGAACCCAAAAAGAAATGGACATTAATTGGCGACGGGGACTATGAAGGTTTTAAATGGAAAAATGGTAAATGGGTTCATGTTGAAAAAGTTTTCAATGTAATAACGCCCTTAGGGCAGGAACCAGTTCCCAATCCGGTAAGAGACCCATCAGGGAATATTATTGAAAGCAAGTTAAAAGGTGCAGAGCCCGAAGGAACAGAAAAGAAGCCTGATACCAAAGCACCTTCCAAATCAAAAGTGAAAGGTAAGGGATAATACCCGCCCACCCTTGATGGTTAGTATGGGGTTGAGGTCAGCCGGATGTGACCGTTAATCCTTAAACTAAAAAAGTTCCCAGATCAACCACTTCACCTTCTCCCATTTTAAATTTTTCCAGGCCATCAACATCTATATCCCGCATTACCCTGCTTTGAAATACAAGTGATTCACCTTTGTATAAAGCAAAGTACAGGTCGGGGTTTTTTTCAGGATTTAAAAAATCCATGTATGCACCATGTTTAAAAGAGACCTTTGCAACCCCGTACTCATCCAGTGCACTTTTACCCAGGTAATCATCTTCCATAAGGTCTTTTTCAAAAAGCCTGAATTCAAAATCGCTGCCGGTTAAGGGGGCATCATTACCCTTGCTGATAAAACCAGCCTGTACTTCAACATTCATATCTGCATCTAAAGAAAAATTACTCATGAGTTTTATTTTTGTACATTAAAATTACGACTTTAATCAGAGTTTACTCCTTAAAATAAATCTGACCAGTGTACATTGTGTAGTCTTTTCTTTGTGTACCCAGTGGTTAATTTTTTTACCACAAAGTACACGAAGGATTGTACAAAGAACCGGGGCGTTTTTTTATGCATCCGCTTTAACAGTTATTGGTATGATCTGCTTTAATAACTTAATCAATAAAAAATTTATGGATCAATATCTTTTGATTGTACCTCAAAAAGCAAATAACTGTAATGCACATCGGCAACCGGTTTTAGTTTGCGCAGCCATTGGTATTCCCCGGTATTCCAGGTATCCAGATAATTATCAACAGATATTATGAATTTTCCGGCCCTGGCGTTTTTTGGTGCATAACTTAACTCCGGGTGAGCTTTTAAATAATCCTGTATAAAATATCCGGCCTGCCCCAGGTTAATGTTACCGGCACCTACATACCGGTAAGCATTTTTTTTATGCCCGATAAATTCATTGGTATAGGGATGGTAATTATTAAAATACTGGCCAACGCTCATCAGTAATAATAAACCTAAGATCAGCCGGAGCAGTTTATCTTTTTTGCCCCTGGCATACTTAATGATGATGCCGCAAAAAATAAAGATCAGCGGATAAATAAAAATAACATGCCTGATGCCCGCCTGCGATTTATAAAAGAAACTAAGCAGGATCAAAAAGTAAAGGATGGGTGCTGTTAAAAAAAACTCATTTTTAATAAACAGGCTAAAACTTTCTTTTTTGATCTTTAAGCTTACTGCCCACACTAAAAGTATAAGAAAGGTTATGGGTGTTTTAAAAAATATACTCACCAGGTAATAATACCAGATACCGCTTCCGGTAAACGAATGCCCCAGTATTGTTACATTACTCATCGAACTGTTGTGCAATCCCCCACCCAGGTCATCATAGTATTTTGCCAGGTCGAGCCCTTCGGTAAAAGCACGCGAAAAGGGAATTGGCAAACCGCCCGGTAAAAGTTGTTGCAGTTTTAAAAATAAATTACTCCTGAAATGATAATCACCAACCGGCACCGTCATATCATAAAAAAGAAACCCAACATTGATGATGAGTAAACTGACCAAAGCCGTAATAACTATCTTCTTCAGTAATGCCCAACCCTTTATTTTTTCACGCATAACCACAGCATAAACAAGTAAGCAAACCGGTGCCAGCACATACAAATGAAACAATGACTGTTTCACCAGCTGTGATAATGCCAAAAAGATAGTAAAGAAAATAAAATCTTTCATCGCTTTGCTGTTTGCATAGCGCCACAAAAAATAAAGTGTTGCCAGTAAAAAGAAAACAGAATAGGAGTCGGTTGTAACCAATATGGCATGGGCCATATTATTAGGACAACAAACAAACAGGAATGCAGAGAATAATCCGGCATTAATACCATACAGGTCCCTGCTCCACACAAATACAAGTAATATGATCAATACCGAAAATAACAAGGTCAGGTATCTTCCTTTTATGATATCACTTACTCCCCCATCATCTTTTTGTAAGTTTTTTGAAAACAGCTGTTCAGCCGCACGGGGTAAGGCATTAAGTGACGAGATGGGCATTTTACTGTTATCATTTTCCGGATCTACCCGTGCAGGCCTGCCTTTCAGTATACGTATTCCATAACTGAAATGTGCGCCTTCATCAAACGTAACAGATATTGCATTGATGGAACAAATGCCATTTATTAAATAAACAAGTACCAGTAAAAATAAAATGCCGTACTTTTTTTTCATGAACAATGCTTTCCCGCTTTAAGTGTGTATTTTTATTGCTTTAACACACAAATTAAACGATTTTATTATTACCGGGTAATACGGGTTTTATTTACTGACTATGAAGAAAGCGATTATAATTGGAGCGGGCCCCGCAGGTATTACCGCAGCATATGAATTGCTGGAGCATACAGAAATAAAACCGGTAGTACTGGAAGCCACAAATGATATTGGCGGGCTTTCGCAAACCGTTAATTACAAAGGCAACAGGATCGATATAGGCGGACATCGTTTTTTTTCAAAAAGCAAAAGGGTTATGGACTGGTGGCTCCATATCCTTCCATTGGAGAAAACAAATGAAGAACATGTGATCAGTTACCAGCATAAAAAAACGATCGTTTCGCCAGGTAATACCCTGCCCACTGCTGAACATGAAAAGATGCTGATCAGGAACAGGCAATCCCGTATTTTATTTTCGGGGAAACTATTCAACTATCCCATTAAATTAAATGTGGAGACCATTGGCAAACTTGGATTTACCCGTATTGTACGGATAGGTTTCAGTTATATGTACGCAAAAATTTTTCCGGTTAAAGTTGAAAGGTCGCTGGAAGATTTTTTTATTAACCGCTTTGGTAAAGAATTATACCAGACATTTTTTAAAGACTATACCGAAAAAGTATGGGGCATAGCCTGTACAGATATCAGTCCGGAATGGGGCCGCCAGCGCATTA
>JAYTOF010000121.1:0-16022 GCA_043747955.1 Chitinophagaceae bacterium | reverse complement strand
AACTTCTGTACCAATAAACTATCTATCATTCAGAAAATGTACAAACATGAAAATATCCGGTTTCGTTTTAATTCTTCTCCTGGGTACATGTACCGCTGTGGCACAAATTGAAAGAAAACCTGTTACCGTTATTCAAACTGATACAACTAAAACAACAGTTTCTGAAAATGTAAAAGATAAGCAAAGCCGAAAAGACAGAATGAAAGACCTGGATCTCACCAGGGAGCAGCAAATCAAAATGAAGGAAATAATACAGGCAAATAAATCAGCTAAAGATGCCATTGAAAACAATACCCGGTTATCTGACCAGGATAAGAAAAAAGAATTGCGTGAACTGCAGAAAGCACAGTTGCAGAAATTACAGGCTATTTTAACACCTGAGCAGCGTGAAAAATTTAAAGCATCCAGGCAAAATAATCCTTAAAGATTTTATTCGCAGGAGAAGTTTCAGTCACTTTTCTTTGTGCAGTAAGGTTGAGCAAAGAGGCCGTTCATTTTTTGAACGGCTTTCTTTTTTCCCGGTAAGTCACCCCAAGAGGGTGACTCACCGGGAAAAAACTTATTTTTGTTTGATGAGTACAACTTTCACTTACGATCACTTACATAGCTTCTCTAAAAATATATTTTTAAAGATCGGTTGCAGTGAAGCCGATGCTGAAACAGCAGCAAAATCTTTGTTATCTGCAGATTTGCGTGGTATAGACAGCCATGGAGTGGCACGGCTCAGCGGCTACTTACGACTGTGGGAAGTGGATCGGGTGAATGCAAAACCTGCAATTAAAATAATTCATGAAACGCCTTCTACTGCTGTAATTGATGGTGACAGGGGATTGGGCCTGGTAGTTGCACCATTTGCCATGAAGGTTGCCATTGAAAAAGCAAGGGCAGTGGGTACCGGCTGGGTAAGTGTAAAGAACAGTAATCATTTTGGTATTGCGGGGCATCATGCCATGATGGCTTTGCAGGAAGATATGATCGGTATTGCCATGACCAATGCATCGGCTTTAGTGGCGCCCACTTTTTCAAGTGAAAGATTATTGGGAACCAATCCCATTGCTGTTGCAATACCTGCCGGTAAAGAGTCTCCTTTCGTAGCAGATTTTGCAACCACCACAGCCGCTAATGGAAAACTGGAAGTGTTGCAGCGAAATAATAAAGAGGCACCACCAGGCTGGGTACTTACCAAAGAGGGCAAACCATCCACCGATGCCCATGAAATAGAAAAAGGCGGAATGCTTTTACCGCTGGGTGGCGATAAGGAGCACGGCAGCCATAAAGGGTATGCATTAGGCGCCATTGCCGATATATTTTCAGGGATATTAAGCGGTGCAAATTATGGCCCCTGGGTGCCCCCTTTTCCTGCTTATTTAGCGATACCGGATGATATGCCCGGTGAAGGTATCGGCCATTTTTTTGGCGTAATGCGTATTGATGCCTTCAGGCCTGCCATTGAATTTAAAGAGCATATGGATAAATGGATAAACCGTTTTCGATCCGCAAAAACAATTCCGGGACAGGAAAAAGTTATGATTCCCGGCGATCCGGAAAGAAACATGGAAGTGGAAAGAACGAAAAACGGAATTCCTTTGCTGCCTGTTGTGATAGCGGATTTGAAAACTTTAGGAGAGAGGTTTGGACATATTTTTTAATAAAAAAGCAGCATCTGATATTACAAGAATTGCTTAAATATAATTAAGTTAGAGACTTAAATATCCGAGCCTTTTAATATCCTCAACAGTTTTAGTCAAGTGAGTTTTACCATCGGTTAAAAGATATATGTTATCACAAATAGCTATGATTTGCTGATATAGATGGTCTGTAATTAAAAACCCTTTATTGATTTTTTCTGTAAGTAAAATTTCTCCTAGTTTCTCAATTTGCAAGGGCATTATATGTGAGAAAGGTTCATCAAGAATTGTAAATTGAGATTTCGTTTTTATAATAACGTAAATTTCTACTAAGCGCCTTTCTCCACCAGATAGTTTTTTAAATATTGTATTTTCTCTTGTTTTAAATTCGGGGAAATTATTCACGAAATCTTTATATGATACAGTGAAGTCAAAAAATATTCTTTTTAAGGAAAGGAAATCAGGGATAAAATTAAATTGAGGTAAGTAAGTAAATCTGTTCTCTTAAATGCCTGATATATTGATACATTGTCAAACCGAATTGACTTGCTGGAAGCCTTCAAACTGCCATAAATAATATTCAACAAACAGGTTTTACCTTCTCCGTTCCTGCCAAGTAACCCTGTAATAGAACCTGTTTCGCATATTAAATAAACGTCTGTAAGAATTTGCCTAAGCCCGATTTCCAATTGAATACTATCAACTTCAAGTTTGTGGCTCATCTTAGTTTATGTACCAGGATTAACAAAGAAATGAAAATAATGAAATCGAAAATTAATGTTGTACTCCATAAAAGTAATTTTGAAATACCTAAATTTTGGTAATAATAAAATTCTTTGCTTTTATTTGTTTTAATAAAATAATAGATCAAACCAAGTGTTGAAATTTTGGACCAAAATAAAGCTACAAAAATTTCTATTCCATACATACTAAAAATATAAAGACAGCAACATGTTATTAAGAATGTTACAAAAAAATAACTTCTATAAAAAGTTAATAATAGTCTTAGAGTTTTTTGCATAGATAGAATTAGTTGAGTCTAAATCAAATATATGAATTATTGCATAAAATTAGAACCTGCAATTCAATAATAATTCATAGTTAATAATCTTTATTTAGACTATGCAATTAGTTGAATTTACCCCTAAGGTAAATGTAATTATTTCACATTTATTCTTAAGTAGATTGAGCCAATTAAATCAAGGTCTGCAACTATATCATCTCAATCCTTTTATAACTTATATTTTATACTGATTGTTAATTTTGTAAAAACCTGCAACTAAATATGCGTAACCAGAAACATGGTATATTTGCATCTCAAAATTTAAGCATAATGAAAGTAATGAAGTTTGGTGGAACCAGCTTAGGTAAGCCACAGCGCATGCAGGAAGTGGCAAACCTGATCACCAAAGATGCAGAACCTAAAATTGTAGTGCTTTCTGCCTTAAGTGGTACAACCAATGCGTTGGTAGAAATCAGTGAATCGCTTTCAAGAGGTGACCGGTATGCTGCCAAAGAACAGATTGATACCCTGCAGGCACATTATCAGAATTTTATTGGGGAGTTGCTCAGAGAAACGGCAACATCCGAAAAAGCAAATGTGGTACTTACTGAACATTTTGAATTTCTTACCATCATTTTAAAAATATCTTTTAGTGAGGCATTGAATAAAGATATTCTTGCACAGGGCGAATTGTTAAGTACCAAATTATTCAGTCTTTATCTGGAAGAAAAAAAGGTTGAACATGTGTTGTTACCGGCACTTGATTTTATGACCATCGACAGTTATGATGAGCCGCAGGTGGGTACGATAAAAGTAAAGTTGGCTCAGTTATTAAATAAAAATAAAGGCAAAAATATTTTCATCACCCAGGGATATATCAGCCGTAATGCCAAAGGCGAAGTGGATAATTTAAAAAGAGGAGGAAGTGATTATAGTGCTTCACTAATTGCTGCAGCTATCAATGCCAGTGTTTGTGAAATATGGACCGATATTGACGGCATGCATAACAGCGATCCCCGTGTTGTGGAAAAAACAAAAGCAATAGAACAGTTAAGTTTTGAAGAAGCAGCCGAGCTGGCTTATTTCGGCGCAAAGATCCTTCATCCTGCCAGTATCTGGCCTGCCCAGTTTTATAATGTACCCGTACGTTTGCTCAATACTTTACAACCCACAGCCAAAGGAACCCTGATCACAGAAAAAGCAGGAAGTGTTGGCGTAAAAGCAGTAGCTGCAAAAGATGGTATTACCGCCATCAGGATCAAGAGCAGTCGTATGTTACTGGCTTATGGTTTTTTGCGCAAGGTTTTTGAAGTGTTTGAAAAGCACCGCACCAGCATTGATATGATCACCACATCGGAAGTAGCTGTTTCGGTAACTATTGATGATGACGTGCACCTGCCTGAAATTTTAAAAGAACTGGAAGCTTTTGGTACGGTGGAGATTGATACCAATCATACCATTGTATCTGTTGTAGGTAACGAAATTGCAGAAACAAAAGATGTGATGAAGAAAATATTTGATGCGCTGGAACCCATACCGGTTCGTATGGTAAGCTATGGCGGCAGCAGGCACAATGTTTCTTTATTGATTGCACGTAATTATAAAGAAGAAACACTTCGGTTATTGAATAAGGGCTTGTTTGGGTTGTAGAAAGATAACAGATACCAGATTCGGGATAAGAGAAAGGTGATCAAGTGATTTTTTTGTGCTTTTAGAAATCATCCTGTATCCTACATCCTGTATCCTGTATCCTGCACACTGTATCATGTATCCTGCAACCTGTATCCTGCAACCTGTATCCTACATCCTGTATCCTACATCCTGCATCCAGCATCGGCATTTCGTTAAATCCCTATCCCCGGCTTTTTATTAATAAAACGCATCAGCCAGGCCAGCGTGTTTTGGAAAGTGAGATATAGTAAACGGTAACCAGCACCAATACGATGATGGCAACATTCAACTGTATACCTGCCAATACAACCGGCAGTTTAATACTATATACTAAGCCAATAATAGAAAAAAAATAGCCGGCACACAAATCCAGTGAATGGTTTTGTTGGTATGATCCCGGTGGCTTTCGCCATATTCGCTGAGCCATTGCTGAATCGTTTTCATCATAATTTTTTTGGTGTTATAGAGTAAATCTGTTAACAATTCATTTGCAACAAAATAATAGTTTTTTGCGTCTTACAAATGGTTTTTCATAGGATATTGGATTTAAACAGGGCCGGATTTCTATCCTGGCCCTTTTTATTTTTAAAATGGGAAACCTTCTGAAGCTTTCAAACGTATCTATTATTGGTTTTTCTTAGGATATTGAATTAAACAGGGCTGGATCTTTATCCTGGCCCTTTTTTAATAAGGGGATCTTTTAAATTATCTTATTAATATATTTTTGCAATACCCCCTTAATGGTATTGCAGTTTATATTCGGAAGTAATAATTTGCAGTATAATCAGGAGAAATATTCCCTGATTTATAGTAGGATTTTTTATTACTGCCTGCTGAAAACAACAATATAACGCTTTAATAGTTTCGTATAATTTTGGATCAACGGCCTGGATTTCTATCCGGGCTTTTTTATTTAAAGTCTCAAAAAATTCATATTTCGGAAAATGCAGTATGTTGTTTAGCTGCTTTGGTACTCAATTATTGTAAAAACTAAAAACTCCCAGGTAGGAGAGTTTTAATAAGCTTCTTTTTAAAGCAATAATTTAGATGATCAACATGGCATCGCCATAGCTGAAGAAACGGTATTTATCTTTAATTGCTTTTTTATAGGCTTCCATCATTAAATCATATCCGGCAAAAGCGCTGGCCATAATCAGCAAACTTGTTTTTGGTAAATGAAAATTGGTCACCAAAGCATCAGCAATATTAAAATTATAAGGCGGGTGAATAAAATGATTGGTCCAGCCTTCGGAAGGTTTTAATAATTTTTGTGCGGTAAAAGAAGACTCCATTGCCCTCATGGTTGTAGTACCAATGGAGCAGATACGGTTACCGTTTTGTTTGGCTTTGTTAACAATATTGCAGGCAGTTTCTTCAATCTGATAATACTCGGCATCCATTTTATGTTTGCTCAGATCTTCAACTTCAATCGGGCGGAAAGTTCCAAGGCCGGTATGAAGTGTGGCTTCAGCAAAACGAATCCCTTTAATCTCCAGCCGCTTGATCAATTCCTCACTGAAATGTAAACCGGCAGTTGGAGCAGCAACAGCACCTTCATGTTTTGCATATACCGTTTGATAACGCAGCTTATCTTCTTCATCAGGTTTACGCTTTATATATTTTGGCAATGGTGTTTCGCCTAAAATTTCCAGCATCCCCCGGAATTCCTCATCTGTTCCATCCCACAAAAAACGTATGGTGCGGCCACGGCTGGTGGTATTATCAATAACTTCTGCAACCAGTTCATCACTTTCTCCAAAATATAATTTATTACCCACACGTATTTTACGGGCAGGGTCTACAATTACATCCCATAATTTATTGGCCTTGTTAAGCTCTCTTAAAAGAAAGACCTCAATTTTGGCACCGGTTTTTTCTTTGCGGCCATACATACGGGCAGGAAATACCTTGGTATTATTAACTACAAAAACATCTTTATCATCAAAATAATCAAGGATCTCTTTAAAATGTTTGTTTTCAATTTGCCCGGTTTTACGGTGAATTACCATCAAGCGGCTGTCTTCACGTTTTTTGGTTGGTTGCTGGGCAATTAAATTGAGTGGCAGGTCAAATCTGAATTGAGATAATTTCATGTAACGTTTTTGTTTTTTAATATGGTCACATGCCTGTACTGTAGTTCTACAGTGATTGAGCCCCGGTAAATTTCAGGACATTTATCATGTTACGGCATGATTTAAAGTGGGCAAAGGTAATTAATGAAAATTAAAATCCGGATTTTAATATTTTACAACAGATTTTGAACAGGTTAGTATAACCGGCGTTTAAAAGCTTTCGTTTAATGGCTATTGATTATTTTGTGGTTTCTATTGTTCAATGCATCTTTATAAATTACCTTATATTTTATTAACTTAAATTATAATGTTTAAACCCCGTTTTTATTTACTGCCGCTCCTGATCTTTAGCTTGTCTCTTACTGCAGATGGCCAAATTAAGCCGGCAGCCCAATATCCCAGTCTTTTATGGGAGATTACCGGCAATGGCATCATAAAGCCTTCCTATTTATTTGGTACCATGCATGTAAGCAGTAAAATGGTATTTCATTTAAGCGATTCCTTTTATTATGCCATTAAGCATGCAGACGCAGTGGCCCTGGAACTTAATCCTGAATTATGGCAGGGTCAGATGCTTCAATTGAATAAAGAAAAACAGGACTATTTGAATTTTACAGCCTACCACGAAGGTGATTATTTATCGGAAAACTCATTCCGTATTTCAAAATATGATGATTTCCTTAAAACAGCTATGAGCAGCGAACCCACTATGGTGAACAGCTTACTCTACCGCAGTTATAAGGCCAGGGAAGATTTTGAGGAAGACACTTTTTTAGATTTGTATATTTTTCAAACCGGTAAAAAATTAGGAAAAAGGTCAACAGGTGTGGAGGATTATTTTGAAACAGAGAAAATAGTGATGGAGGCCTATACTGGTATGGCCAAAGAAAAAAATAAAAAATCTGCTGATCAGGATAGCGAATCAACATATGATATTGAACAGAAATTGCAGGATGCATACCGAAGCGGGGATCTTGACCTGATGGATTCATTAGACAGGATGCTGGACCGGTCAGCCGCCTTTATGGAAAAATTCCTTTACAAAAGAAATGAAATTCAGGCAAACTCCATTGATACAATACTAAAAAAGAGTTCGCTTTTTGTAGGTGTTGGTGCAGCGCATTTGCCCGGCCAAAGAGGGGTTATAGAATTATTGCGCCAAAAAGGGTACAAACTCCGGCCTGTCATTATGAAAGACCGTGATGCACGGCAGAAAGAAGCTGTGGATAAACTTAAAGTACCGGTAATTTTTTCAACACAAAATTCAGAAGATGGTTTTTACAGTGTATCTATGCCGGGGCCATTATATAAACTTAAAAATGAATACGGGAAACTTGACAGGAGGCAATACGCGGATATGAGTAATGGAGCATATTACCTGGTAACCCGGATAAAAACACATGCAGCATTTCTGGGCCAAAATGAGAAAGCGGTTTTAAAAAATGTAGATGATGTTTTATATGAAAATATACCCGGAAAAATTATATCAAAAAAACTGATCCGCAGAAATGGATATGCAGGGTATGATATCAGTAACCTTACAAGGCGGGGAGATCTGCAACGCTGTACTATTTTTGTCACCCCATTTGAAATCCTGTTTTTTAAAATGAGTGGTAAAGAAAATTACGTGCAGGGAATAGAAGCAGATAATTTTTTCTCTTCCATACAATTCAAGGACCGGGTTAATTCACCCGTTTTGTTTGAACCAAAACAGGGAGGGTTTTCTGTTAAGCTTCCACAGGCTCCGGTTGAATATCTGAATACTTTTTCAGCAGAGGGGATTGACCGTTGGGAATATGAAGCTGTTGACAAGACTAATGGAGATGCTTATCTCATTTTAAAAAAATCAATTTATAATTTTAAATTTATCGAAGAAGATTCATTTGACCTGGGGTTAATTGAAGAATCATTCAGAAATCCTGATTTTTTTCATAAACAGCTGAGCCGTGTACAAAGCTCATTTAAAGGATACCCCTGCCTGGATGTTACGGATTTGATGAAAGATGGATCTGTTATTCAGGCAAAGTATATTATCAGGGGGCCCCATTATTATGCGGTTGCTGCAAAGTTTAAAACCAGGGGACCAGGGATTACTGAATTTTTTAACTCATTTCATTTTACCCCTTTTCAATATAATAAAGCTTCAGCCTTTGTTGATACATTCATGCATTTTAGTGTTAATACGCCGGTTGTACCCATGTTGAATGAAGTTTTAAGGGAACAAATAGAAAGATCTGCTGAAGAAATGGCCAATGGCAATAGTTATTCAGGCTATACCAGCTATTGGCCAAAATCAAAGAACGGCTTATTCAAGTGTGATTCTACAGGCGAAATGGTCGCTGTTAGTGTACAGGAATATCCAAAATATTATTATGTATCCGATTCTGCAGGATTCTGGATAAATAATAGTAATGAAAATTATAAAAAAAATGATCTGTTGTTATTTAAAACCGACACCCTGGTAATGCAAAATGGAATAAAAGGATACCGCTTTGAGCTCAGGGATACGGGTTCATCCCGAAAAATTACCCGGTTGGTGATGCTTAAAGATAATCATTCATTCAACCTGGTTACACTGGGAGATACAATAAGTGCAAACAGTTTTTTTATTAATAGTTTTTTTAACAGCTTTATGCCTGAAGAAAAAAAACCGGGCAGGAATTTATTTGCCAACCGTCTTGATGAATTTTTTACTGATCTGTTCAGTAATGACAGTACCATACAAACAAGGGCACAACAATCCATTTCAGATATTTATTATGGTGAAAAGGGAATCCCTAAAATTTTAGAAGCTATAGAACGGTTAAACCTTTCCTACAAACAATATTTTGAAACTAAAAGTAAATTAATTGCAGAGCTGGGTTTTATAAAAGATACAACCCGGCCCGTAATTGTAAACCAACTTAAGAGAATTTACGGACAAACGGCAGATACCAGTATTTTTCAAAATGAAATTTTTAAAGCACTTGCCCGGCACAAAACAAAAGCTGCCCTTGGGTTGTTTAAGGAGTTGATCTTACAGGATCCACCCATATTTAATGATGAATTTGATTACAGCGGGATATTCAATAGCCTGGGAGATTCTTTATTGCTTGCAAAAAGTTTATTTCCTGAATTACTGCAACTTACTCCGGTTAGTGATTATAAAGAGAAAATCTTGTCCCTGCTGGTAATTCTGGTTGACAGCGGCATTATTAAAGCAACTGATTATGAAAATTATTTTTCTAAAATTTATTTTGATGCCAGGATTGAATTGAAAAGGCAACAATTGAAAGAAGAAAAAATAATGGAAAATGAACTGTTAAAGGGAGATGACGAAAAAGGAGAGTTACAATATTATAATTACGGCAGAGACGGGCAAACCAACCTTGATGAATATAATGTTTTGCTTTTGCCCTACTATACAAAGTACAAAAATGTACAACTCTTTTTTGAGCAACAGTTAAACTCAAAAGAAGCTGATATAAGGCTACATGTTGCTGTTTTGCTGATACGGAATGATATTCCTGTTGCAGACAGTATATTGTTAAACCTGGCAGCTGACGATCAATACCGCAGCAAATTATTCTCAAGCCTGGAAAAAGCAAAGCGGCTGAATAAATTTCCGGGTAAATATGCTACTCAACTTGATATTGCCCGGAGTAATATGGTAGCCGATAAAAAGTATAATACAATTGATTCTATTGTTTTCCTGCATAAACAAACTGCAGCATATAAAAATAAAAATGGGGTTGTTTATTTTTTTAAGTACCGGGTTAAAAAAGAAGATGACTGGAAAATCGGTATCAGCGGATTGCAGCCGGTAAATGAGGATGAGGCCAGCAGCGATTTAAGATTAACTTCCATGACTGAGAAAAAAATTAAACCTGATGAAACTCTGGATGATCAGCTGCAGCGGCATTTAAAAAGAATGCTGTTCAGCTTTCACCCCAGTGCAACAAATTTTTATGGAGATGGTGATTCCAATGAATCATTGAAAAGATTTTCTGACTACGAAAATTGATACATATTTTTTCCCGGTATGGCATTAAACAATTGCTGTGTATATTCTGTTGCCGGGTGATAGTAAATTTGATCCGCATTTCCTTCTTCTACAATTTTACCTGTATGCATTACCAATATCCGGTTACAGATATAATGAACAACAGATAGATCGTGAGAAATAAAAATGGCTGTAAACCCAAATTCATTTTTAAGATCATTCAATAAATTAAGTACCTGCGCCTGTACGCTTACGTCTAATGCAGAAACACTCTCATCAAAGATCAGGAAAGAAGGATTTAGAGCCAAAGCCCTGGCAATACAGATTCGCTGGCGCTGGCCACCGCTGAACTGGTGCGGATACAGGTTAAAATGACCCGTATTCAAACTTACTTTTTCCAAAAGTTCCATTACTTTTTCTTTACGTTGTTTATTACTGGATAAAACAGCATGTACTTTCAAAGGTTCTGATATGGCATCACCAATGGTAATACGCGGATTTAATGATCCATAAGGGTCCTGGAAAACGATCTGAAGATCTTTGCGCATAGTGCGTAACACAGAAGGGTTAATTTGAGTAATATCATTACCATCAAATAAAATTTTTCCGGAGCTTGGTTTTATTAACTGTAAAATAGTGCGGCCAAGGGTAGTTTTACCACAGCCACTTTCGCCAACCAGGCCAACAATATCACCCTGCTGTACTGTGAAATTTACATTATCTACTGCTTTAAAAAACCGGGTAGGGTTTCCTAAAAAATTTTTCTTTATTGGAAATTGAACGGTAAGATTTTCTACCTGCAGTACGGAAGTTTTGAGATCCGGGACCTTTGATTGAGGTTTGTCAACTGCCGGATGGTTAACTGTTTCTATTTCACTCTTTTCAAGAAAATCACTTACAACCTGCAATCTTTTTCCTTTTGGTTGGCCTGCCGGCCGGCAGGCAAGTAAAGCCTTTGTGTACGGGTGTTGTGGGGAAAGTAAGATATCTTTTGTAGTCCCCTGTTCTACAATCTCGCCCCTATACATGACCATAATTTTATCAGCAATATCAGCAACAACACCCAGGTCATGGGTAATAAAGATCACGCCCATATTATTTTGGAGCTGTAAAGATTTAATGAGTTCCAGTATTGTTTTTTGAACTGTAACATCTAAAGCCGTTGTAGGTTCATCAGCAATGAGCAGGGCAGGATTGCAGCTCATAGCCATAGCAATCATCACCCTTTGTTTTTGTCCGCCACTAAGTTGATGCGGGTAACGGGTTAACAAACTTTCAGGCTCCGGTAGTTTAACTTTTTCAAAAAGTTCAATGGTTTTTTGTTTTGCAGTTTCTTTCGAAACCTGCTGATGCAATTGTATTACTTCCATTACCTGTTGCCCGCATGTAAATACCGGGTTCAAAGAAGTCATAGGCTCCTGGAAGATCATTGCAATTTTGTTACCGCGTATGTTGGAAATTTGTTTACCGGATAATTTTAAAAGATCTGCTTCTTCCTGTTGTGAAAATAATATTTCGCCGGTAACAACAGCCTGTTTTGGTAATAATTGTAAAATGGATAATGCAGTTACAGATTTGCCCGAGCCACTTTCTCCTACAATAGCAACCAGTTCTCCAGGGTTAACAGTAAAAGAATTGCTTTTAACAGCTGTAAGGGATCTGCCGTCATTATTAAATTGTACAGAAAGATCTTTTATATAAAGTAATGGGGTCATTCATTTTTATAAGAATTTCAGATGCCTTACTGTTAAGCCGTTATTCATCAGCTGTTTTAATGAATCTATTCCGATTTTTAAATGTACATCTACATACTTAGCTGTAATTTTTTTATCACTTGCAGCTGTTTTTACACCATCAGGTGTCATAGGCTGGTCGCTTACCAGTAACAATGCCCCGGTTGGAATTTTATTATAAAAACCAACAGTGAAAATGGTTGCTGTTTCCATATCCACGGCATAGGCCCTTACATCCTGCAGGTACATTTTAAATTTTTCATCATGCTCCCAAACCCTCCTGTTTGTAGTATATACAGTTCCGGTCCAGTAATCTACCGAATAATCACGTATAGTGGTAGAAACTGCTTTTTGTAATGCAAACGAAGGTAATGCAGGGACTTCCGGCGGGAAATAGTCATTTGATGTTCCCTCACCCCTGATTGCAGCAATAGGTAAGATCAGGTCACCCAGTTTATTTCGTTTTTTTAATCCACCACACTTACCCAGAAATAAAACTGCTTTAGGTTCAATGGCACTCAGTAGATCCATAATAGTAGCGGCTCCCGGGCTACCCATTCCGAAATTAATGATGGTTATATTATCAGCAGTGGCACAATGCATCGCTTTGCCCTTGCCAACTATTTTTACCTTATGCCATTTGGCAAACTGCTCTACATAATTATCGAAATTGGTTAACAGAATATATTCTCCAAAATTTTCTAATTTTTCTCCGGTATACCTCGGTAACCAGTTCCTTATTATTTCTTCTTTTGATTTCATAACCCCTTGGGGAAGATTTTATTTTTAAAAAATTTGTTACCGGCATTTTAATTTCATGCCATCATGGTTGTACTGCTCACTTTAACCACATACCTTTGAGAATCCGGTATTGAAACAATACTTTAAAAGTACACAAATTTAATTAACTAAATCCATTACTGTACTCCTTTAATGGATAGCGGCACATGATAAAAATTGAATATCCTGCATATAAACCAAAAATAAAAAAAGAGAACAACAGGGAATTTATTTTTGATGAAGTAAGAAAACGATGGGTAATATTGACTCCGGAAGAATGGGTACGTCAGAATTTTATACAATATCTTATGCTGGTAAAAAATTATCCGGCATCTTTAATAGCAGTAGAAAAAGAAATAAAACTGGGCGAATTAAAAAAGCGATTTGATATGCTGGTTTATGACAATTATTCAAAACCCCGGATGATCATAGAATGTAAAAAAATGAATGTTGCCCTGGATAGAAATGTATTGGACCAGGTATTACGGTACAATATCATTTTACAGGTGCCTTACCTGGTCATTACAAATGGTAATTACTGTATGGCTATCACATTTGAAAATGATAAAATGATAGAAATAGATGACCTGCCATCATTTTAACAGTCGATCTTATTTATTCAATTTCCGGGTTTTGCAGGTTTTTTCCGACAGATCTTAATACCGCTTACAACAAACGATAAGATCCGGACTGTAGTGGAAGATATAAAGGGGATAAATAAAAAATCTGCCGAAATTAAAGCCGGGTGTGTATTTGTAAGCAAATAGAAACTTTCAGTATTCTTTTAATCCGGATTACCATTTCCCTGTAAACTTCGTCATATAAACCGTAAAGTCCTGATTTTTATATGCCCCGTCGCCAAAGTATTTTACAGGTGGTTCCAATTCGGATGGTTTAAGATAACCCGATAGAGGGGCCGGCCGGGCATCTATTGATGATAACAAAACCGTAGTTGGATAACCCATAAGGCCTGATAATAGATATACGGCGAGGCTATTTGTATTATAAGCAGGATTATAACCATATTTTATTGATCCTAAAACAACTGAATCCGTAGATTCGGCATTGAATTTTACCGCATAAAAATGTTCATTGATATAAGTAACAACTTTTTCATTGCCATAGGTCTTTTCATCCATCTCTTTACACCAGCCACACCAACTGGTATATACATCAATGATTATGGGTCTGGGCTCCTTTGCATAAGCCGTTTGCATTTCACTTATACTTATCCATTTTATCTTTTCTTTTTTGGGCGGTTTAAAAGAAACAATAATGATCAGCATGATAATGATCAGGATAAGGCGGAAAATAGTTTGCATAAAGTAATTGTTTTGTAGCTTAGTCTGTTAATAACGGAAAAATGAAACGAAAAATTGTAATTGCAGTTACCGGTGCCAGTGGCTCCATATATGCTGATATCTTATTAAAAAAGCTGCAACTGGTTAATGATCAATGGGATGAGTTAAGTCTGGTAATGACAGATAATGCCAGGGAGGTATGGAAAATTGAGCTAAATAATTTTAGCTACAATGATTATAAACTACAGGCATATACTCAGCAGGATTTCAATGCACCATTTGCTTCAGGTTCCGGACAATATGACACTATGATCATTATCCCCTGCAGCATGGGAACATTGGGAAGAATTGCTTCGGGTATTTCTAACGATTTAATCAGCCGGGCTGCCGATGTAATTTTAAAAGAGAGAAGAAAGTTAATATGTGTTTTGAGAGATACCCCATACAATCTCATTCATATCCGTAATATGGAAACCATTACCCTTGCGGGTGGTATTATTTGTCCGGCAACGCCGTCTTTTTATAGTAAACCAACATCTATTGAAGAAGTTGCGGCCACTGTTGTTGACCGGGTTATAGATCTGGCCGGGCTCCAGGCAAAATCATTTAGATGGGGCGGATGAGTTTAATTTCAATTGCTCAGCTTTAAACCAATGTATAAATCAAAAGCCGCTTCTATAATTTGAAGCGGCTTTTATCAAAACAAAAAAGGGTTTAATAAAGTGCTCATATTCTTCTGAAACAGGAGCATTATTAAAAGGGTCTTTCAATGACAGATTCTAAAAGTGGGTTTTCATTTTTTATTGCTTTTCATTTTTCAGGGATTTAGAGCGTTTGGGTTATTAAAACCGGGTTTTCACTGGTGTTGCTATGGTTTAGGCAGTATAGCCGTAATTACTATATTGAAGGCAACAATTAATATTTCAATTAATGATTAAAGGATAAGCCTGGTTAATAAAAAATGAAATTACAAGCTGGCAGTTATTTTAAAAATTTTTACCGGCTGAACAGGTAAAACAGATAGTTAAACCGGCAATACTATAATGTTAGTGTTTTGCTGATTTGCCGGCTTCTTTAGATTTCTAGTTGCTATCTCCCAGCCATATCTTAAAATCTGCTGATCTTTCAGTACTTACTATAGTCTCTATTTTTGTTGCTGGTTTTAATTTAATGAGTACCCTGCTTTTGGTATAGGCAAACATTTCAGCAATTGAATTAATAGAAATTATAAACTGGCGGTTGATCCTGAAAAAAGATTTGGGGTCAAGAACTGATTCAAGGTTGTCTAAATTAAAATCAATGGCATAGCGCCTGCCTTCGTGTGTTATAAGAAAATTTACTTTATCTTCTGTATTGAAATATGCAATTTCTTCTGTTTTAATGGTTTTAATATGTTCGCCATACCTTATAATAAAACGGTCTTTATAGGATTGGGTTTGTATATTATAGGTTTGTAAAAATTTGTTTATATCTAACAAAGGAATTTCTGATGCAACCGGTTTAAGTTTTTTGAATTTAGTTATTGCTGCTTCCAGCTCAGTTTTTTTTATTGGTTTAAGCAGGTAATCAATGCTGTTTACTTTAAAAGCATCAATGGCATATTGATCATATGCTGTTACAAATATTACAGGGCAGGATAATTTTATTTCTTTAAAAACCTCAAAACTCAACCCGTCCGACAATTGAATATCTGATAAAATCAAATCGGGAGAATCATGGTTCTGTAACCATTTAATGGCAGAGGTAACACTTACAATCGAATCGAGTAATTTCACATCCGGTTCAATTTCCTGGAGCATTTTAAATAATCTTTTTGCTGCTGGCTCTTCATCCTCCAAAATTAATAATTTAA
>JAYTOF010000120.1:0-2150 GCA_043747955.1 Chitinophagaceae bacterium | reverse complement strand
ACATGAATTACAAAGCTGGTTTGTGCAGCGCATCGAAAAATATTTAAACAGCAAGGGCAAAATTTTAATTGGCTGGGATGAAATACTGGAAGGTGGCCTGGCACCCAATGCTGTAGTAATGAGCTGGCGTGGTGAAGCCGGTGGCATTGAAGCTGCCAAACAAAAACACAAAGTGATCATGACTCCCGGTAACCCTGTTTATTTTGATCATACGCAAAGTGCCAATGAAGACAGTGTGACCATTGGTGGTTTTAACCCTGTTGAAAAAGTGTATGCCTACGAACCAATCCCTAAAGAGCTGAATGCTGATGAAGGTAAATATGTACTGGGCGCTCAGGCCAATGTTTGGACAGAATACATGAAGAATACCAGCAAGGTTGAATACATGATCTTCCCCCGCATGGCTGCCTTGAGTGAGGTTTTGTGGAGCCCGAAAGAAAAACGTAACTGGAAAGATTTTAAAAGAAGGTTGCCTGTAATTTTTGATAGACTGGATAAACAAAAAATTAATTACAGTAAGGCATATTATGATTTAAAAGCTTCCCTGTCACCGGCTGATAAAACCGAAGGTATACTGGTAAAACTCGAAAGCAACATGCAGGGCAGTGATATCAGGTACCGGTATAATACTGATGAATTTGTAAATTACGCAAAGCCATTCTGGTTGGGCAGTAATGTTGAATTGAGTTTTTCAATCTTTAAAAATAAGGAGCCGGTAAAAATAAGCAGTCAAAAATTCTCCTTCAGCAAATCAACAGGAAAAAAAATAACAGTGGTTAACGAACCCAGCAAATCATACCCCGGCAACGGGGCCTTTACATTGGTTGATGCTGTGCAGAATGAAAAAGGTTTGGCAAGATCAACAGAGTTTCTGGGTTTTAACGGAACAGACCTGGATGCAACGATTGATTTGGGTAAAGAAATGGATGTTTCAAAAGTAACCCTGCATGTGCTTAAGCAAACCGGCAGCTGGATCTATTTACCCAGCCAGGTGGAAGTTACCTATATCCCTTTTATTGATACCACTATAATTACCAGGCATACGCCATTGGAAACCATTACCGTTACTGTTAATACCGATGACGAAAGTGACAAAATTGAAATAATAAAAGAAAAATTCTGCAGGTATTTACAGGTAAGGGCAAAAAACTATGGTACGATCCCTTTTGGTAAACCCGGTGCCGGAAACCCGGCCTGGTTGTTTGTGGATGAAATAGAAGTTAATTAGATGGGTGATCTCATTTTAAAACATAAACCATTGATTTCTGATCCGGGGAAATTGAATTTATATTTTTTCACTTCGTTTACTGATCGAAAAAAAGGTCGTTTTAACTATTTACAATTTATTTCATTTTATAAACCTGCACTGGCCTGTCATTAATACCTGCCAGTAAAGTATTCCCGATTTTTAAAAGTGAACGGACATCACCTATAAAATGTAACCCCGATCGGGCCTGGTATAAATATTGAAACTTGCCTTTTCCATTTCCCAGTAAAACAGTTCCGTAGTTTGCATCCATAAGGCCAATGCGGATGCGGTTGTTGCGGTTATTGCCTGCCACAATAATATCCAGAATGCCATCTGCATTTACATCTGTTGCCAGCAATGCACAGGCAGGAGATAATTGTGCCATCACGGGCAGTTCAACCGGTTTGAAACCGGTACCCGTATTTTCGAAATAACAGGTACGAAAATCATCAACCTGTAATTTTATGGCAGTTGGTAATTTATCTCCCAAAACATCATTGATCGTTGCATCGGCATAAGACAGGTATCCAAAAAACTTTTTACGTAACATAGGCACCTGTCCAGTAATATCATCCATTACACCAAAAGGATAAGAGCGGCCAAGCGTGTAGTTGGTAAGGAAGGGATCTGTTGAACCATTGCCATCATAATCCAGGTAAAATAAATTGACCGGTGAACCGGGCATTGCCCGTAAAGCACTGTTTAAACCATAATTACCTGCAACCATATCCAGGTCACCATCCTTGTCAAAATCAGCAACAGCAAGGGATTGCCACCATCCCGCTGGAATGTTTTTGCACCATACAGCAGTTTCATCAGCCATCGAATTTTTCTTGCTTATGAATATTTTAACCGGCATCCATTCCCCGGCCAAAACCAGATCATTTATTCCGTCCCTGTT
>JAYTOF010000119.1:0-3806 GCA_043747955.1 Chitinophagaceae bacterium | reverse complement strand
TCAAATATTTTTTCTTCAGGGTGAATTAACTGGTAATGCCGGGTGGCAGCATGTTGCAGGCGGGTGCGCCGCTGTACTAATTCTTTTGTATAAATATTTTCTGCTGCCACATGTGCAGATGAAAGAAATTCAAAATAAATAACACGGCGCAAAATATTTTTCTTTAATACCCCTGAGCTATGGGCCAGCATCATATCATGTATCAGTATATCGCCAGCATGCATCGGCTGTTCAGCGTAGGGTTCTTTGCTTGATTCACAGATATTTTTATCCGTAAGATGACTACCGGGTATCACCCTTAGTGCTCCATCTTCTTCATCTGCATTATCCAGATAAATTCCCATGGTAAAACAGTTCCCGCTTCGGCGGTGGCCCATATCCTGGTGCCAGTACACAGGCAGTTCATCCCCGAGATTTTTAATGACAGCAAATTCCTGGATCAGAAAAAAATCATCCCCACAAATACTTTTGGCTGTTTCCAATACTGGCGGGTAACCCAGCAGTTCCAGGCAGGCAAGGTTACCTTTCGGGCAAATATTGTCCAGGTTGGTTATATATTTTTTTCCTTTGTTTTCATGAACAGCGGTTTCAGCATCCACTTCGGGTACCATCAGTTCATCAAATAACTGGTGTAATCTTTTTAATAAAGCAGAAGGAATCATGCCGGGCAGGTGCAGGTAACCATCAGTATTAAATGCCTGGAGTTGTTTTGCGGTAAGCATAGAGTTTGCCTGTTTTGTTTAAATCCATTCTTCCCTGAACTCCATATTTGCAGGGGCATAATTAATATATTGAACAAATCTTGGCAGGGCAGAAGTATTGGGACTGCTTCCATGTGGTAATGCCTGATGCCAGATAATAAAATCACCGGCATTGGCAACAATAGGCTTTGTTCCAAGTGCATGAATGTCTTCATTTCTGGGATTGACATTTAAAGGAAGGTTTTTTAACCAGCCTTCAACTTTATGATGAAACCCCGGCACCAATGTGAACGCACCCTGATTGGAAGCAACATCATTTAAGTATAATATGCCCTGCACACCAAATGGTATTGGCAACAGTAAGCTTACATCCCAGTGAAGACCAGGACCAGGGAATTTCCAGTTTGTTGTTTCGGGTGGATTGAAGCCCACCCGGTCTGTGTTCAACCAGATATCTTTTCTTTTCCAGAGTTGTTCATACGCCAGCTTTATTTTTTCTGACCGGCGGTTTTTTTCTAATTGTGAATGTTGAAACAGCTGCACCATGATGCCTTGTTTCATCGGATGTTCGTTATACCATGTTGCAGGGTCATTTCTTTTTATACCGATATAATTGCAAATAATATCAACAGCAATTTCACAATCTTCTTTTGGTACTGCATTCCGGATAACGAGATAGCCGTTTTCATTCCAAAAATTAATTTCGGCATCGGTAAGCAAGGTTGAAGTACCGGATATATTCAGCACATTGATCCCATTGATCACCGATTTATTGAAATCTTCAATTTTTTCCTGTACCAATCTTCCATTGTTTATATCCAGTACCCATTGTTCAAACGAATTAAAATCAGCAGTCGAATGATAAATTTGTTTGATAGTTTGTTCAAGCCCCAGCCCAAGTGCTGCAAGCATGGTTATATCCGTGTTCCATTCCTCCAACAGGGCATCAGTCGCAAGTGTACCTTCTTTTTTGGCAATTTCTTTTTCCCAATACCGCTTCAGGTGTAATATACCAAGGCGGCTTTTGTCACTACCGGGGGATAAACTGATTTCAGCGTTATTCATATTATATCAGATATGAAAATAATTTACATTTACAAAATCGCATAATTTTTTTATGGCCCAGCAAACTTCAGTAGTTAATATATCACCGGAACAAATGGTATTGTTTGAACAGGCAGTTACTTTTCTGAGGAGTATTTGTGTCCCGGTACATTTTCGTTCGTTTGATGGCGGGAGTTTTCTTCCCGGTATCAGTATTGTAAATGGGGAAATTGTTGTGAATATGGAAACGCTGAAATATCCCGGAGATATTTTGCATGAAGCAGGGCATATTGCCGTGGTGCCTCCGGCAGACCGGATTTCATTGACTGAAGAATCAATCGCCAAAAGGGAAATGAGGGATGCGGAAGAAATGATGGCCATTGCCTGGAGCTATGCAGTTTGTGTACATTTAGGTATTGAAGCAGAATTTGTTTTTCATGACGATGGATATAAAGGAGGTGGAAGCTATATTGCCGATGGTTTTAAAAGCGGTCAGTATTTTGGCGTACCGATGCTGCAATGGGTGGGTATGGCACTGGAAAAAAAGAATGAAGCAGAACCTGGCAAACCTGTTTATCCCGCTATGTTGCAATGGCTGCGTAATTAAAAAAAAGTTTATCATCAAATTAAATTAATTATACAAAATCATGAGCCAGCAATTTCATCATATACCTTCATTGCTTAAACCGGAAGAAATAACAGCACTGGAAAATTTAATCGGCAAGGCCAATTTTGTGGACGGGAAAGCCACAGCAAGCATGGCAGCCAAAGAAGTAAAAAATAATCAACAGCTAGACAATTCAGCAGAAGCGATGACATCCATTCAGCAGATTCTGAACAATGCGGTGCAATCAAGTCCTTTTTTCCAGGCTGCGTCTCAACCAAAAAAAATTCACCCTTTTATTATCAGCAAATATGGTTCACGCCAGTTTTATGGCTGGCATGTGGATAGCCCCATCATGGGAGAACCTGCTATCCGGACCGATCTGGCAATGACAATCTTCCTGAGCGATCCCGCAACTTATGATGGTGGTGAACTGATGATACAAACTTCCGGAGGTGCAGTTGCTTTTAAACCAACTAAAGGTGATGCGATCTTATATCCCTGCCAGTTTTTGCATTGCGTTAATGAAATTAAAAGTGGCGAACGTATAGCAGCAGTTACCTGGATACAAAGCAATATTCAATCTTCAGAACAAAGACAGTTGTTGTTTGAAATAAACCAGGTACATGCCCTATTGCAACAAAAAGATAAACATTCACCGGAAGCTAACCAGCTGCTGCAATCCTATTCTAATCTTTTCAGGATGTGGGCGGATGTGTAGGAGAGTAATTAGTCAGGAGTAATTAGTCGGGAGTCTGTAGTCGTTAGTCCTGATTTTGCAAAGCATTCTCCATTTCTTCGGCCAGTTTATTGGATGAATCTGTATTCATATTTCTTAAATGCGAAATGATTTCCAATTGCTCTTTTTTTGTATGCTTTGGCGTATCGGGAATTTCTTTTTTACTTTTTACTCCCGGAGATTCAAACAAGGTTTTTACCCAATCATTCACCCTTGCATCTATTACCAGGTGAATTCTGTCAGTATTGCTTTTGTTATGCAATGAATGCGGCAGGTTAAAATTCAAATACCAGCATTCGCCTTCCTGTAAATGCATTTGCTCGCCCTGCAGAAAAAATTCCACTTCTTTATTGGTAAAAACAGGAATATGAAAACGTACCAGCCCTTCTTCATAACACAGGTCTGCATCTTTATGTTCATGTATCTGTGCGCCAGCAGCCAGTTTTAATAACCGCACAGATAGTAAAGGACATTCAAATGTTTTTAATACCTGCTGTAGATAAGGACATCCTTTCAATAAAACCGTATCATCGTATACATCTGTTTCTTCGGGTGAGATAAATCCATTATCCACTTCGCCCCGGATGCTTCTTAAAGGAATGGCACTCCACTCTCCGTCATAATGCTTTACCTGGAAATGCAGTTTCCAGTATGCTTCTCCAAGCTTCAGGGTTTCTTTCTGCATTTTTTTTACATCAAATCCGTATGGTAACTGCAG
>JAYTOF010000118.1:0-8471 GCA_043747955.1 Chitinophagaceae bacterium | reverse complement strand
TATGCAAGTACGGCTAACCCTTTAAGCCAGCAGCGGCAATATATAATGGAGATTGATACTACTGCATTATTCAACTCCTCATTTAAAAAAGTATATAATGCCAGTGGCACCGGGGGTGTAATTGAATTTAAACCTGCAAACCTTACTTTTACCGACAGCACAGTTTATTATTGGAGAACAGCTACTATTCCACAGGGATCGGCCGGTTATATCTGGAATGATTTTTCGTTTATATATTTGCCCAACAGCACGGCTGGTTTTAACCAATCACATAATTACCAGCATTTAAAATCTTCGGTAACTAATATAAATTATGCGTCAAACAATCAATGGAAATTCAATCAATCGAACAAAGCCGTACAATTGAAAAATGGGGTATACCCTACTGCTGCCAACCAGGCTCAGGATTTTGAAGTAAATGTTGATGGGGGTAATATTGTTCAAAGTGTATGTACGGTTACCGGAAAGATTATATTTACTGTTTTTAACCCTATTGATTTTAAGCCGGTTTTAAATGTATTAAGTGGTCCTGGTCAGTTTGGCAGTGATAATGTTTGCGGAGTTTCCAGAAGATATAGTTTTAATTATACTACATTAACTCAGGCAAAAAGAATTGCAGCAGTGAATTTTCTTGATCAGGTTCCAAGTGGATATTATGTTGTAGCAATGAACCTTGCAAATTCAACACCTGCTAATAATACTTTTGCCGACATCTGGCAGGCTGATACACTGGTAATGGGTAGCGGAAATTCATTGTACCACCGCCTTAAAAATGCAGGCTTTGTTGAAATTGATTCTTTTAACAGGCCAAGAGCATTTAATTTTATTTATAAAAAGCAGGATAATACGTTTGTTCCGGTATATAGTTTATCTGCTGGATTAACAGATAAATTAGTATTGAATATAGTATGCCCTACAACAAAAGGTTCCGGAACTATAACCTCACCTTTATATGGTCCGGCACAATCCTGGAGTCAGTTTCATTGGCGTGGGCAATCATCAGAGGCAAATACCGTTGATTCTATTTCATTTAAGGTCATTGGGGTAACAACTACAGGAGCAGAAGCAACATTATATACGATCGACTCTTCAACAAAAGATTTTGATATTTCTGCTATTAACGCTGTTCAATATCCTTATCTTAAACTTCAGATGTATAACCAGGATACCATTCTGGGAACACCATATCAACTAAGATACTGGAGGGTTAACGGGTCCTATATTCCGGAAGGAGCGGTTGCACCAAATATATTATTCTCTATGCGAGATTCGGTTGAGCAGGGAGATCTGGTGGATTTTAAACTGGCTTTTAAAAATATCAGCCAGGCTTCTTTTGCCGACAGTATGAAATTTAATTTCATCATCACCGACAGGAATAATATACCCCATCCATTGACCTTGCCAAAGGGTAAAGTACTGGTACAGGGTGATACGTTAGTGATCAACTATAAAATTGATACAAAGAATTACCCTGGTGCCAATACAATTTTTGTTGAAGTAAATCCAAACAATGACCAGTTGGAGCAGTATCATTTTAATAATATTTTGTTTAAGGATTTGTATGTAAAAGCCGATAATTATAATCCTTTACTGGATGTTACATTTGATGGGGTACATATTCTTAACAAAGACATTGTATCTGCAAAACCACATATCCTGGTTAACCTCAAAGATGAAAGCCGTTTCCTTGCCCTTAGTGATACTGCTTTAATAAAAGTACAGGTACGTTTCCCTGATGGTTCGATACACAATTATAATTTTGGCGATTCCATGCGTTTTACCCCGGCAAGCCTGTCATCCGGAACTAATACCGCCACCATAGACTTTATGCCATGGTTCCCCGAAGAAGGAGAATATGAATTGATTGTTTCGGGTAAAGATGTTGTAGGTAATACAGCAGGTGCTTTGGATTATCATGTTACATTCAGTGTTATCACAAAAGCCATGATCTCTAATTTGCTTAATTATCCGAACCCGTTCACTACCTCAACCGCATTTGTATTTACCATTACCGGTAGTGAAGTTCCGCAAAATATGCGGATACAGATATTAACCATTACCGGAAAAGTGGTAAGGGAAATAACCATTGATGAACTGGGCCCTTTACACGTGGGTAGAAATATAACAGAGTTTAAATGGGATGGTACAGACAGGTATGGCAGTAAATTAGCTAATGGGGTTTATTTGTACAGGGTACTAACAAACCTCAATGGTAAATCACTGGATAAGTATAAGGCAGATGGAGATAAAACAGATAAATTCTTTAACAAAGGATACGGAAAGATGGTACTCATCCGTTAAAATAATTTAAGAAAAAAAATGCAGGGCTGTCTATTGAAGACAGCCTTTTTTTATTGCTTACCTTTGCGAAAAAATGATCCAATGGCTAAAATAGCTATCAACATAGCCACCGGCAGTTTACAACAGGATGAAATCATAGTAGGTATCGACCTGGGAACAACCAATAGCCTGGTTGCTGTTATACACCCCGAAAGCAAAAACCCGGTTGCCTTAAAAGAACACAACAGCAGCCTGCCTGCCGGACAGGCAGGCTCTTTAGTACCATCTGTTATACATTTTGGGGAGCATGGGGCTGTTACTGTTGGTGAAGATGCAAAACAATTCCTGGTATCTGATCCTGCAAATACAATTTTTTCTGCCAAGCGGTTAATGGGCAAAACTTATCATGATATTAAAAGTAATGTGGGTTCTTTAGGCTATAAAATTATTGATGATGAAAATAAACTGGTAAAAGTGCAGGTGGGTAATACATTTTATTCACCGGTAGATCTGTCAGCACTTATATTAAAAGAATTAAAGAAACAGGCAGAACATATTTTAAAAACCACGGTAAGTAAAGCCGTGATTACGGTGCCTGCCTATTTTAATGATGCACAAAGACAGGCAACCAGGGATGCCGGTAAATTAGCCGGGCTTGATGTTTTAAGGATCATCAATGAACCAACTGCTGCAAGCCTTGCCTATGGATTTGGTGCCCCCTCTAACCTGCCTACCGGACAGGCAGGCTCCCCCGAAGGGGGAGAACATCCAAAAACAATTGCAGTGTATGATCTGGGAGGCGGTACTTTTGATATTTCGATATTGAATATTAATGGTGGAATTTTTGAAGTGCTTTCAACAAATGGGGATACTTTTTTAGGCGGTGATGATTTTGATCAGGCCATTGTAGCGTATTGGATGAAGGAATATAAATTTGATGTGGAAGCAGATGAACAAAAACACAGGCAGTTACTCAGGTTAAAAGCTGAAGAAGCAAAAAAACAGTTATCAGCCATTGAAAGTTTTAAATTTGAATATGAAGGAAAACTAATGGCTGTTAGCCGTGAAAAATTTGAAGAACTCATTAAACCGATCATTGATAAAACAATTGTTTCCTGCAACAATGCCCTTAAAGATGCCCGGATAAAGAAATCGGAAATTGATGAAATAGTAATGGTAGGTGGCAGTACCAGGGTGCCGTTGGTTAAACAAATGGTTACAAGTTTTTTCGCTAAAGATGTAAATGACAGGGTTGATCCGGATGAAGTTGTTGCGCTGGGTGCAGCCATACAGGCCGATATTTTAGCTGGTAATACCAAAGATATTTTGTTGCTGGATATAACCCCACTTTCTCTTGGCCTGGAAACCATGGGTGGTTTAATGGATGTACTGTTACCCAGGAATTCAAAAATTCCAACCAAAGCGTCAAGGCAATATACTACCTATAAAGATGGACAGGGGGGAATGAAGATCACTGTTTTTCAGGGCGAGCGGGATATGGTTACAGATAACCGCCGCCTTGCCGAATTTAATTTAACCGGTATACCCGGCATGCCGGCCGGCATGCCAAAAGTAGAAATAAGCTTTGTAATTAATGCAGATGGGATTTTGGTTGTACATGCAAAAGAATTACGCAGCGGAATTGAACAATCCATTGAAGTAAAACCTCAGTATGGGTTAACAGATGAAGACGTTGAAAAAATGCTCCAGGATTCTATGGAACATGCACAGGAAGATATACATAACCGGGCTTTGACCGAAGCAAAAACGGAAGCCGAACAATTGTTACTGACTACCGAAAAATTCATGCAAAAGAATTTTGATCAGTTAACAGCTGTTGAAGTTACAGAAACGTCTTTGGCCATGCAGTCACTGCAGCTTTCGCTTGACATGAATGATAAGAACCTGATACAGACAAAAACAGGGGAACTGAATGATATTTCCAGGCCATATGCAGAAAGGATAATGGATTTGGCAATAGGCATGGCAATGAAAGGAAATAAAATTTAATTTTTTTTATTAACCTGTTCATTTATTTTAGACTTTCACAATTAAAAATTAATGGAATTTACCCTGAAAAATTATTCCTGCTCTTTATGTAATAAGGATGAAACAATAATGCTGTTAAAAAAACAGGGTTTTTCAATTGTAAAATGTGCTAATTGTGGTTTTGTATATGTAAATCCAAGGGTAGAGAACAAACAACTTACTTCTATTTATCAACACAGTTATTTTAAAAATAAAGATTATGGGTATGTTGGCTATGAACAGGAAAAAAGATTACGGGTTAAAAATTTTGAACATTGGTTAAAAGAGGCAACCCGCTTTATACCTCCGGTTAAAAATATCCTTGCGCTTGATGTGGGTTGTGCTGCAGGTTACTGTCTGGATGTTATGAAAAATAAAGGATGGATCACTGAAGGAATGGAACTTGATGAAGAGATGTGTGAAAGTTTGCAACAGGGAGGATATAAAGTTTCCAGAACTACTTTAGAAAATTTTGATAGTGAAAATAAATACACAGTAATTACTTTATTTGATGTCATTGAACATATTCCGGGTATAGAAGCGGCTTTCAGCAGGCTTCGGTCCCTGCTTGAAGATGAGGGGATAGTTATTATGGTTACCCCCAACTATACAAGTTTGCAAAGAAAAATATTCAGGCAAAAATGGTTCCAGTTTAAACCTATTGAGCATATCCAGTACTTTGATAAAAAGTCACTAAAGGCATTTGCCGCACATAATGGCCTGGAGATGGTTTACCATACACATTGTGGTCAATATGCCGATACACAGTTTATAATTAACCGGCTTAATTATTATCATTTTACTGTTCTTGCAAAATTCTTCGATAAATTATTTTCTGTTTTCAGATTAAAAAACAGGTTTTTCTATACAGATACAGGTAGTTTATATGTTATTTTTAAAAGAACGTAATATAAAATGTTCAGCTGCTTTAGCAGCCAGTATCACAAAGAATGGATAGATAGAAAGGATGAAACGGCTGTGATAATCATCACATTGAAAAATAATTGTCAGGGTATATAACAGAATAGTGCTTACAAGAAAAGCAGTAAACCCTTTACTGAAATATTGTATCTTAATAAAAAAGCTACATAGCGACAGGGTATATAATGGTATCACATTGAGTAAAAGAAAATAATTATGCCCATTGCTGTAATATTTCCGGGTCATTAAAAAAAAGTATTGAATTTTTACACCGGTAAAATGCAGGAAATGCGAAAAGTTATGTGATAGATAATACCAAAGATGGTACACAGGGCTTCCTGAATTAGCCAGGTCCAGTTTTTGGTACGGTAGTGCAGCAGGCATATCACAAATAATACTTTCCTGTTCAAAAGCTTGCGTTATACTCCAGTCTGTTATGTTGTTAAAAATGAGGTTTATTAAAAAATACCCCGTCAAGATCAATATTACAGAACTGTAAACAAGGACGATTTTCCACTTTTTACTGGCATAAAATATAAGGTATAAGTAAACCCCGGTTCCTAATAATATGCCCAGGGGTCTTGAAACAATAGTAAATAATAAAACCAGTATGATCAAGGCAATATTTTTTATGTTATCCGGTTTGAACAGGATAAGAGTTGATATAAGGATTAAAACTGAACTGAAAAAAGCTGATTCTGTATATAAAAAAACGATCCAGCTTTGATAGGGATTAAAAATAAAAAGGTACAGGATAATGATGAGGGGAGTAACAGCGGTTTTAAATATTTTGTTTAGGGCCTTTAAAAAAAACAGGTAAGCAAAAAGATTTAACAATGACTGAATAACAAAAGCACCCAACATGCCAATTTTTAATTTTATGGCCAAGACCATTATAAAAAGGGTAGTGGAGTAAAAATAAAATCTAGGAGAAGAAAAAGAACCTGTATCAATATGCCGGTTGGCTTCTTCAATGTACTTACCAGCCTCCAGGGTAGTTACTAAACCATGTATATTTAAATAAAGCAGGGTTGAAAGAAGCCATATGATTCCAGTCAATACATATCTATACCTGTAGAGTATATCCGTAAGAGATTTTGAAGTCATTTTGTATTCATAATTAAGAAACTTTCCTGATTAACTTTCTCTTTATTAATTTTGCCAAAGGCTGTTCAACCAGTTTATAAAAAACATATGAGATAATAATCATCGAAACAAAAGTTATAATAATATTTGTGCTAATAAATTTATAAATATAAGATAAAACAAAAGTAGTATGCAGTAAATAAAACGAATAAGTAGAGTTGCCAAGTTCTACCATAATTTTACTTGAAAGAAAATGTTGTAAAAGACTCCTTTGATAAATAAGACTATAGAATATGAAAAAAATTCCAACAGGCATCAGAATGTTATTAACTATTATACCCGGTATAGAATCGGTTGCATGCATAACCTGGTAATTTTTTGCAATAAAATATAACATAAAAACAGAAGTAATAATAATACCTAATCCTGTATATAAAATTATTTTCCCCGGAGGGTTGATAAATATAGATTTTATTTTTCCTTTTACGAGCATGGCGAGGAATATGCCGCAGGCAAATTCAAAAACCCTTCCAAAAAAAGTATAATTCATCATAAAAAAAGTATTGCTGAAAAATCCTCCAAATGGAAATGCAGCAAATATCCATGTGATAAGCAATCCAATGGAATAAAAAAGTATTACAAATTTCAAAAGTGATGTAATTTTTTTAGTCCATAAAAATATCAGGGGGGCCAGTATGTAAAAGAGCTCTTCAACAGACATACTCCAGCTGGGCCCTATTCCTGTTAAAAGATACTGACTGGAAAAGCCTTTTAACAGGCTTATATTCAGCAGGTAAAGTTTTACAGCCTCTTTACCGGAATATAAACCATGGTAATAACCCAGTAAAAAAGTAATGCTGATAAGAATGATTAATATTGGGAATACCCTTGCTAACCTGTTAATAAAATAATTGTACAGTTTTGTTTTATTCAGACTGCTGATGTCATGATATTTATAATAGATCAGAAAACCGCTCAAGACGAAAAAAAAAGTCAGAAAAGTATAAAATTGATTGAGAAATAAATACTGGTTTGGCTGTGTTTGGGCAGAAAAGAAATTAAGGTGTTTAAAAAAAATCAGATACACAGCCACTGACCTTATTCCAGTTAGTGCAGGTATAAAATTTTTATCGTTCATTCAGTAATTTATAGTAAATCAAGGGTGTTAAAAAAGGTAACTTACTTTTTCATTATTCGCTGTACATACTTCCCCACCACATCCCACTCAATATTTACCACATCTCCTTTTATAATGTGGCTCATATTAGTATGCTCAAATGTGTATGGAATAATGGCAACAGTAAACCGGTCCTCAGTCACATTAAAACAGGTAAGGCTGATACCATTTACAGTTACAGAGCCCTTTTCTATAATAAGCGGTGCAAATTTTTTATCAAAAGCAAAACCATATTCCCAACTTCCAGCTTTACTGATAACTTCAAAACATGTTGCGATCGTGTCAACATGTCCCTGTACGATATGCCCGTCAAGCCGGCCATTTAATTGCATACACCGTTCCAGGTTAATGATACTGCCATTTTCCAATTTACCTAAATTGGTTTTTATTAGGGTTTCTTCTATTGCTGTAACCCGGTGCATACCCTCTTTTATTTCTTCAACGGTAAGGCAAACACCATTGTGGCTTAGGCTTTGATCAACTTTAAGTTCAGCAGCTATCGGAGACGATATCCAGAATGTTTTATTGCTGCCACTACTTAAGATCTGTTTTACGGTGCCGGTTTGTTCAATTATTCCTGTAAACATGGTCCAAATTTCGGATTTTGTTGGTACACCAAATAGAATTTCATTTTTTAAATATTTCTGCTATCTTTGCGAACTTAAAATCACCTAAAGGAGGTATAAATTATATGTTAATTATTGATTCAAAAGACTGCGAAAACATCGACAAAGCACTCAAAAAGTATAAAAAGAAATTTGAGAAAAGCAAGGTACTGTTACAATTAAGGGAAAGGCAGGCTTTTATTAAGCCGTCGATTCGCCGCCGCAAAGAAGTGCTTAAAGCGGTTTATAAAGAACAGGTTTCTGCAGGTAAATTTGACTAAGATTATTTAAATCAGCAATATATTTAACTGATACCCGGTTACAGTAACTTTGGGTATCAGTTTTTTTATGCAGCCAGGTGTAGAACAAACCAT
>JAYTOF010000117.1:0-5126 GCA_043747955.1 Chitinophagaceae bacterium | reverse complement strand
TGCGTTGGGATTATTTGCACTTACTACATTGTCTGTGCAACAAAGGGTAAAAGAAATTGGTGTCAGAAAAGTATTGGGCGCTTCTGTTATTAGTATAACTGCATTGGTCTCAAAAGATTTTTTGAAACTGGTGTTTATTTCATTACTGATAGCTTCACCGGTAGCATGGTGGTTAATGGATTCCTGGCTGAAGGATTTTGCCTACCGGATACATATTTCCTGGTGGATGTTTGTGCTTTCAGGAGGAATAGCATTACTGATCGCTTTAATTACTGTTGGCTTCCATGCAGTAAGAGCAGCCATTGCCAACCCGGTAAAAAGTTTAAGAACAGAATAAAACCAAATAACATGTTTAAAAACTATTTCATTATTGCATTCAGAAATTTCCGACGAAACAAAATTTTTTCGCTGATCAATATTTCAGGATTAGCCATTGGCATCAGTGCAGCACTGGTCATTTACCTGATCGTGCAGTTTGAATTCAGTTTTGAAAAATTCCGTAAAGACGGGAACAGGATCTACCGGGTTGTTACCGAGATGACATTTCCCGGAGATGTTAAATTTCCGAATTCGGGTGTACCAATGCCTATGCCGAAAGCGGTAAGAAGTGAGCTTACTGGAATTGAAACTGCAACACATTTTGTAACTGCATACGATAGTAAGGTAGCTATTCCATTTCCCGGAAGCCAATCACCGGCCGAGTTCAAAAAGCAATCCAATATTGTTTATGCGGATGAGTTTTATTTTTCAATATTTGAATATGACTGGGTTGCAGGATCAAAGCAGTCTGCATTGAAAGATCCTTTCCAGGTGGTGCTTACAGAAGAAAGGGCAAAAACATATTTTGGTAACCTGGGCGCAGATAATATCATTGGCAGGCAGATCATATATAACGACAGCATCAAGACAACAGTTTCTGGTATTGTAAAAGACCCGGTTGAAAAAGCTACTGATTTCCGGTTCAAAGAATTTATCTCACTCCCTACTGTAATGACTACCAACCTTAAAGACCAGTTTGGCGGAGATGAGTGGGGAAGCATCAATTCAGTATCGCAGCTTTTTGTAAAATTAAAACAAGGAACAAGGCCCGAACAATTAACCAACCAGCTTGCTGCGCTGAGAAGTAAGTATAATAAACTTAAGCCCGGCGATGAAGACGATACAAAACATTACTTACAGGCGCTGCCTGACATTCATTTTAGTACTGTATTCGATGCATTCGAGCAGCGCCAGGCACATAAACCAACATTATACGGTTTACTGGCTGTGGCTTTATTTTTATTATTATTGGGCTGTATCAATTTTATTAATCTTACTACAGCACAGGCCGCACAAAGGGCAAAAGAAATTGGTATAAGAAAAACATTAGGCAGCGGCAAACGTGACCTTATCTTTCAATTCTTAAGCGAAACTTTTCTGCTTACACTTATAGCAACCATTTTGTCAATAGTTATTACACCCTGGCTACTCAGGATATTCAGTAATTTTATTCCACCGGAAATTACCTTCTCTTCCATCAACCAGGTGCATGTGTGGGTATTTCTTGTTAGCCTTGTTTTACTAATGACAGTACTTTCTGGATTTTACCCGGCTTTGATACTTACAAAGTTCAAACCCGTAGATGTATTGAAAAACCAATTGAATGCAGGTACAACAAAAAGCCGTAAAGCATGGTTCAGGAAAACACTTACCATAACACAATTTGTAATTGCCCAGTTCCTGGTTATTGCCACATTGGTAGTGAGTAAGCAGATCAATTTTTCATTGAATAAAGACCTGGGGTATAAAAAAGATGCGATCGTTTATTTCCGTACAAGATGGAATTTCTTTTCCGACAAGGAAGACAACAGTCGTTTTACACTCTTTGAAAAAATAAAGACCATACCCGGGATAGAAAAAATAAGCCTTGCAAGTAATTCGCCTGCACACGAGGGAGCCTCTTCCACAACGATGAAGGTGAACAATGGAAAAAAAGAAGTGGAATTGATGGTTGAAACTGTGCATGCTGATCCTGATTATTTTGATATTTATAAAATGAAACTTGTTGCAGGTAAATGGCCGGCAAAAAGTGATACACTGAAAGAATACCTGGTCAATGAAGCTTATGCGAGGGCCCTTGGTTTTAATAAGCCGGCAGATGCGCTGGGCCTATTGGTTGATCGTGGAGAAAAGAAGGTGCCGATCGTAGGCGTGTTGGCGGATTTCCACACCAAATCAACCCATGAGCCTATAAAACCTTTGGCATATTCCAGCGTTGACAAAAACAGTTATACTATTCATATGGCATTGGCATCACAGGCAGGTAAACCCGGTGAATGGAAAGAAACGCTTGCTAAAGTTGAAAAAGAATTCAAACAGGTATACCCTGAAGACGATATGAAATTATATTTTTTTGATGAGACCATTGCTGCATTTTATAAAAAGGAACAGGATATCTCAAGATTATTAAAATGGTCGGCAGGACTTTGTATTTTTATCAGTTGCCTTGGGTTATTAGGATTGGTCATCTACACCACCAATACCAGGATAAAAGAGATCGGTGTAAGAAAAGTACTCGGCGCTTCGGTAACACAAATTGTTTCGTTGTTATCAAAAGATCTTGTAACACTGGTATTGGTTGCATTTATTATTGCTTCACCATTAGCATGGCTGGCTATGAATAAATGGCTGCAGGATTTTGTTTATCGTACACAAATAAGTTGGTGGGTATTTGCTGTTTGTGGAGTGAGTATGCTCCTGATTGCAATTATTGTGTTGTGTATTAGAACCATTAAAGCAGCCATGTCAAATCCTGTTAAAAGCTTAAGAACAGAATAATTATATTACTATGATCAGGCAATATTTAAAAACATCGTGGCGCAACCTGGTAAAGCAACCTTCTACCAGCCTTATCAATATTGGCGGCCTGGCCATTGGTATGGCAGCGGCCATATTTATTTTCCTGTGGGTTAAAAATGAATTCAGTTTTGATAATTATCATAAAGATGCGGACAGGATCTTCCGTGTAAAAAACTACCTGGCCATTGATAAAAGAGAAACCTGGGTTTGGGAGAACAGCCCTTATTTACTGGGTGAAGAAGCCAAAAAACAGATACCCGAAGTGCTGAATGTATGCCGCCTGAGCGCTATGGGATGGGGGGGACAGTATTTTAATATTAAGGGTCAATTTTATAAAGAAGATGATTGTGCTTATGTGGATGCAGAATGGTTCAAAGTTTTCGATTACAAATTCATAAGGGGAAATGCAGCCGCATTTAATGAGCATCCTTTCAGCCTTTTGCTAACTGAGACAAAAGCAAAAAAATATTTTGGCAATGATGATCCGGTAGGTAAAACCATAAGGATAGATACGGTGGATTACCAGGTGCAGGGGGTTATAAAAGACAACCCGGTGAATTCAAGTTTCCGGTTCGACGTTCTGATACCGCTTGCAGCAAGGATGGCTAATGCACGCAATAAATCCAATGATGAAAGCTGGGGCAATTTTAATTATCTCACTTTTATAAAATTAACTCCATCCGGAACTCCGCAAACTGTTGCAGCGAAACTAAAAACTATTATTGCTAAAAAAAGAGATAAAGACGATCTTAAAGTAGGTTTGATCGCTTTAAAAGACCTGCGGTTTGAAAATGACCTTCAAAACTCGATCACACAACACAGCGAAAAAAAAGTAGCCTATATTTTTACCGTATTAGGTATCCTCCTGTTACTGATTGCCTGTATCAATTATGTGAATCTAACTACTGCAAGAGCAACATTGAGAGCAAAGGAAGTTAGTATAAAAAAGATTGTGGGAGCAGGTAAAAAGCAATTGTTTGCACAGTTCATAACAGAGTCCATACTTATCAGTTTGATTGCTCTGGTGCTTACCATAATCATCACTCAATTAACACTTCCTCTGTTTAACAGTTTTGCAGAAAAGAATTTTATTTTATCATTTACTTCACCGGGCTTATGGCTGGTTATTGGCAGTACTTTATTGGTAACAGTACTGTTGACCAGTATCTATCCGGCGGTTTTACTTTCTTCTTTTAAGCCACTTGCCGTTTTCAGGGGAATGAATGCATTGCAGATAAAAGATGGGGCCCTGCGCAAAGGGTTAGTTATTCTGCAGTTTGCTATTTCTATTATTTTGATTGTGGGAACCATTGTTATGTACCGGCAACTGCAATATATCAATGATCAGAATACAGCTTACAACAGGTCGCAGGTATTGTCTTTTACTATTCCTTATAAAATAATGAAAAATCATAAAAAAGATAATTGGCCCTTATTGACCAGTTCGGTAAAAAAAGAATTGTTGGCACAAAATAATATTGAAGCTGTATCATTGATGAACCAGGGATCTGTGATCAATATGGATGGATTCTCTTCGGGCGACAGCAATGATTGGGATGGCCGTGAAAAGGATTTTAAACCTGCGATCGCTTTTTTTTATGTGGACACCTGTTTTAAAAAGATCATTAACCTGCAAATTACTGAAGGACGCTGGTATGAAACGGGTAATGTATCTGACCAACACAATTCTGTACTAAATGAAACGGCTGTACGGGAATTCAATATTAGAAAACCATTGATAGGGCAGCGTTTTACGAGTCAGGGCGATACTGGTGTGGTGATTGGTGTGGTGAAGGATTTTTATTATAAGAGCATGCATGAAAAAATTGGTCCGGTTGTCATCCGGTCTTCGGAGGAGAATAACTGGAGCTACCTGGTTAAAACATCTCCCGGCAAAATAAGAGAAGGGCAGCAATCTGCTGAAAAAGTGTGGAAACAATTCTTTGCGGATGAACCATTTTCCTATAGTTTTTTAGATGATGAATTTGATAAGCTCTACCGGGCCGACCATAAAACATCTGCATTGATATGGATATTTTCTGCCATTGCCATTTTTATTTCCTGTCTCGGATTATTTGGCCTGGCAGCATTCACTGCAGAAAGGCGGGTCAAAGAAATAGGGATCCGTAAAATACTGGGAGCCGGTATGCCTGATATCGTTTCACTTCTGTCAAAGGAATTTATTTACATGGTACTACTCTCCATGATCATTGCCTTCCCGGTTGCCTGGTGGGCCACAAACAAATGGCTGGAAAATTTTGCTTACAGGATAGATATTGCCTGGTGGA
>JAYTOF010000116.1:0-6610 GCA_043747955.1 Chitinophagaceae bacterium | reverse complement strand
CTTTCAACAGGCGTTTCAAATGCAACTTCCGGGTAAGCTTTTTCCATCACAGATTTAATAGTTTGTGACTTTATATCCGGATTGGTTAAAATTTTATTGAATAACCCACCTGCAGAAATGGCACCAATATTCAAATCTTTTTTCATTACCGGAATATGCTCAATATCATATTTTTTCATCAGTTCTATCGCATCAGCAACAGTATCATCAGCACTTAAATTGATTAATTTCTGTACTCCTCGGCCACTTATTAAGTCTTTAAAGGTCTTTACTTCTAAAAATCCTCTTTCCAGCATCCACTGGTCATTATATACCTTACCTACATAACGGCTGCCATGGTCGTGAAATATTAATACAACCACGTCATCTTTTTTTAACTGGTCTTTCAGTTGCATCATACCCTGTAAACAACTGCCTGCGCTATAACCACAAAACATTCCTTCTTCCTTGGCAATACGCCTTGCCATTACTGCACCGTCTTTATCAGTAACTTTTGTAAATACATCAATTACACTCATATCATAATTGGCCGGTACAAAATCTTCTCCAAAGCCTTCACTTATATATGGGTATACTTCCTTTTGATCCAATTCGCCGGTTTCAAAATATTTTTTTAATAAAGAGCCATAACTGTCAATGGCCCATACTTTAATATCCGGATTTTTTTCTTTAAGGTATTTGCCTGTACCAACTATGGTTCCTCCGGTGCCGGTTGCCACAACCAGGTGCGTTACTTTGCCTTCTGTTTGTTCCCAGATCTCCGGACCTGTTTGTTCGTAATGGGCATCCCTGTTAGCCAGGTTGTCGTATTGATTTACATACCAGCTATTGGGTACTTCGCTTGCAAGTCTTTTGGAAACGGAGTAATAACTGCGTGGATCTTCAGGTTCAACATTTGTAGGGCATACAATAACTTCAGCTCCCACAGCTTTTAAAATATCAGCTTTTTCCTTTGATTGTTTATCTGTTGTAGTGAAAATACATTTATATCCTTTTACACAGGCAGCCAGGGCCAGACCCATACCTGTATTTCCACTAGTTCCCTCAATGATGGTACCTCCGGGTTTTATTTTACCCTCCTTTTCAGCAACTTCCAGCATTTTTAAAGCCATGCGGTCTTTTATTGAATTACCAGGATTAAAATATTCAACTTTTGCCAAAACAGTGCAGGGCAGATTTTTAGTGATCTTATTGAGTTTGATCAGCGGTGTATTGCCAATGGTTTCCAAAATATTATTCAGCCACATAATTTCTCTTATTTTCGGTAAAGGTAAGAAAATGCGATCACGGGATAATGCGTTAGATTAAAACCGATATAATGAATTATTTCAACCGGCTATCATTTCAATTTCCATGGTAAGCTATAACATTATATAAGGGCCATCAATGGGTAGTTCAAGACCTCTAAAAAAAGATAACAGGCAATACAGTATTTATCTATACAAAAGCAGCTTAATTTTTTAAGAAATAAAAAAAGTAGCTGTTACAATTCAGCAGTTTTATTATTTATTTTAAACCCTGTAAAAGAGGCATTTTATTTTCTTAAAATCTCGAGTGATTTTTTAATTGCCTCATCTGTTGAATTGATAACCTCAAAAAAGCCTTCATTACGCCATAACTGCCTGGCAATGGATGCTTTTATACGTTCTGTAAGATCTGCTTTTTCTTTTGGAGAAACTGTTGAAATATCAATAGAGTCTTTGGATGCTGTAAGTAAAAATTGTTTCCAGTTATCTTCGGTAAAAGAAAATCCATTAATAAACTCATTGGGTATTTTATAAATTGTAAGCAATGCCTGGTTTTGAAGATAAAAGTAATAAGCAAAGTTACCAATGGTTCCTTTACTGTAAATCAATGAAGCCATTTTGCTCAATCCTGTAGTATCCATGGCAATAAAGTAATCCGGGGTAATTCCTCCTTTTCCATAAACTTTTTTGCCTCCATTGGTTTTGTATACCTTGCCGGTATCATATTTTACAACGTTCGGATTTTGTGTTTCACCATCATGAATGCGGTTATTAATTTCATCATAATATGCTTTTTCCCCGTTTGTATAAGCCCTTTGAATACTGCGGCCGGTAGGTGTATAATAACGGGCAACTGTTAAACGAAGGGCACTTTTATCACTAAGGTCAAATTGTTCCTGTACCAGACCTTTCCCAAATGAACGCCTTCCAATTATGGTGGCCCTGTCCCAATCCTGTAAAGCACCAATCAGAACTTCGCTTGCACTGGCGGTTCCTTCATCTGCCAAAACAAGCAATGGTCCTTTTTCAAATTGTCCGGTTCTCCTGCATCGGTATTCTTTTTTTTCTACATGTTTTCCTTCGGTATACGTAATTAATTTATCTGCTTCTAAAAACTCATCAGCAATTTCAACAGCTTCATCCAAAATGCCACCGCCATTTCCTCTCAAATCAAGGATCAAGTTTTGTAAACCCGCTTTCTTCAGGGCTTCCAGTGATTCCATAAATTCACGATAGGTTTGCGAAGAGAATTTATTAAGCCGGATATAACCGGTTTCAGGATTGATCATGTAACTGGCATCAACACTACTTAAAGGGATCGCATCCCTGGTAATATTTACCTGCTTTTGTTCCTGGCCACGTAAAAAAGTAATGGTTACCCCGGTACCCCGGTTTCCACGAAGTAATTTTCTGAAAGTTTCAGCATTTGTTTTTTTACCGGCAATAACAGTCTCATCAACTTTAATAAATTTATCGCCTGTTAATAATCCCGCTTTAAAGCCCGGGCCATCTTTTAAAACATTAATTACATGCAGGGTATCATTAAAAATATTGAACTCTATACCGATTCCAAAAAATTTACCGGCAAGATCTTCATTAACCTGTTGGAGTTCTTCTGCCGGAATAAATACCGAGTGGGGGTCTAATTTATTAAGCATTGCCTGGATACCTGTATCTGCCAGTGAATCCATTTTTACCACATCAACATACCTATTATTTATCAGGTCCATTATTTCCTGAATGGGCCTGCGTTTTTCAGTAAAAAAGAAACTTTTACCGGGCATATTATCCTTCATTTTATAGCCCAGATACATTCCAATAATCATCGTTATACTAAAAAGAAGGGGTAACCAGACCTGAATTTTGTTCTTATTCATTTTGCGAAGATAAGCAGAAGCAACTAGTGAAAATACATAATACTGCAGCAAATCCTTAATGTTGAGGTGGTACAAACAGGTAAACCGGTTTTGTTATTCATTAGTAAGTATTGTTGAAACAAAAACTATCCGCTGATGCCTGGCAGGAGGTACTTTTATATTATAATTATTAACAAAATAAACTAACTTCAAATTATAATTACAATAAGACAGAATGCCGATCAAATTAATTGCTGACAGTGGTTCTACAAAAACGGAATGGTGCCTGATACATGGAAAGACTTCAAAAACCTATTTTACGCAGGGCTTGAGCCCTTATTTTCTTTCAGCCGTTCAATTTCAGGATATACTTGAAAAAGAGCTTTATCACAAACTAAAAATTAAGCCGGAAGAAATTTACTTTTATGGTACAGGTTGCAGTAATGCAGATAATGTGAAATGGGTTAAAAAAGCCATTCAAAAAGTATTTATACAGGCAAATGTTTCAGTTGATCATGATCTCATGGGGGCGGCCAGGGGGCTTTGTGGCCATGAAAAAGGTATTGCCTGCATTTTAGGTACCGGTTCCAATTCCTGTTATTATAATGGGAAAAAAATAGTAAAGAACAGTCCCGGCCTCGGTTATGTTTTAGGCGATGAAGGGAGTGGAGCCTACCTGGGGAAAAAAGTGATCCAGTATTTTTTATATAATACTTTTGATGAAGATCTGATGGACAGGTTTAAGGCAAAATTTAATACCGGCAACGATGAAATTCTGACTTCGGTCTATAAAAAGCCTTTGCCAAACAGGTACCTGGCATCGTTTGCGATCTTTTTAGCCGAAAACAGGGGGCATTATATGATCGAAAATATAATCGAAGATGGGTTTAATGATTTCTTTTTTAATCATATTTATAAATACCGGGAAAGCTGGACAATGCCCATCCATTTTACCGGCAGTGTAGCTTATGGTTTTAAAGATGTTTTAAAAGAAATGTGCCGTTCTTATGAATTGCAACTAGGTAAAGTAATTAAGAAACCAATGGATGGGTTGGTTAATTTCCATTCATAATAATATATGTCATTTAAACAAATAACTGAATCTGAATCACATTACCGGCATCTTGAAAAGATGACTGTGGAAGAAATTTTGACTAATATAAATCAAGAGGATATAACGGTTCCCAAAGCGATTGCAAAAGTAATTCCTCAAATAGAAGCTTTAATTAATGTAGTAGTAGATAAAATGCTGATGGGAGGGCGTTTGTTTTATATCGGGGCCGGCACCAGTGGGCGGCTGGGAATTGTAGATGCCAGTGAGTGCCCTCCTACCTATGGGGTGCCCTATGGTTTAGTGATAGGAATTATAGCCGGAGGCAATAAAGCAATCACAGAAGCCGTTGAGTTTGCAGAGGATGATGCTGAACAGGGCTGGACCGACCTGCAAGGTCAACAGGTGAATGATAAAGATGTAGTAATAGGAATAGCGGCAAGCGGAACAACGCCTTATGTGATTGGTGCCCTGAATAAATGCAGGGAAAGCAATATTGTAACCGGAAGCATCTGTTGTAATCCAAATGCCCCATTAAGTGCTTCCTCTGATCACCCGATAGAAATAGTGGTTGGTCCTGAGTTTGTAACGGGAAGCACACGCATGAAAAGCGGGACGGCTCAAAAATTGATTTTAAACATGATCTCTACCACAATAATGATACAATTAGGAAGGGTAGAAGATAATAAAATGGTAAATATGCAGCTTACCAACGACAAATTGGTTGACAGGGGGGTAAAAATGCTGATGGAGAAAATGGATTCAACTGATTATGAAACCGCTAAAAAGTTGCTTTTAAAAACCGGCAGTGTTAAAAAAGCAGCTGAGAACCGCCACTTATAAAAAAATATTGGATGATTTATGTAATTTTATTAATTTACATATCTCAGATATAATTAAAACTCTTCTTATGAATATTAAACTTTTACTTTCAACAACACTTATTGCTACAAGTTTAGTTTCCCAGGCACAGGATGCTAATAAAACCTATGCGATTACGGGCGATGGCCATGGCGATTTTATGTGGATGAACATACGCCAGGTTGATTTAACTACCGGTAAAATTATTCAGGATGTTTATCAAAGAGAAAAAACAGCTTTTATTATGATGGATGCTGATACAAAAAGTCAGGCATTGGCACAGGAAAGGCCAACATCAACAATGGTTGCTGCTGCTGCTTATGATAAAAATCAAAATAAATTATTTTTTACCCCAATGCGGATAGGAGAATTACGCTGGCTTGATTTAGGTGCCAGAGGCGATGCCCAGAAATTTTATACAGTTAAATCAAACCTGTTATATACAAACGACGCTTTAAATAATGAAGCTAATCATTTTACCCGTATGGTGATCGCTGCCGATGGTAATGGTTATGCACTTACTAATGATGCAACCCGGTTGGTGAAATTCACAACAGGTAAAAAAGTAACCATAACTGATATGGGTTCACTTATTGATGATGAATCAAACAAAACAGTTTCTATCCATAATAAATGTACTAGCTGGGGAGGGGATATGATAGCTGATGCATACAACAAATTATATATCATTTCTGCCAATCATTATGTGTTTACAGTAGACGTAAAGACCAACGTTGCAAAATATATTGGCTATATCAATGACTTACCTGCCAATTACAGTACTAATGGTGCTGCAGTTGATAAGGAAGGTAATGTTGTTGTATCCAGTGCCAATACATTTGCCGGGTATTATAAATTCAACCTGAAAGATTTTGCAGCAGTTAAAATAGAAGGTTCGGATATGGTTTATAATGCATCTGACCTGGCCAATGGTAACCTCTTATTACAAAAGGAAGCAGATGCAGAAAGAAATTTCGGAACAGCTGATTTTAAACCTGTAATACCGGCAATTACCAACGAAGCACATATATATCCTAACCCTGTTATAACCGGTGAATTTAAAGTTTCTTTTGACAGGCAGCAGCCTGGTAAATATAATGTTACTATTACTGATCTTTCCGGCAAACCCGTAATGAACAGGGTTGTAACTGTTAATGCTAAAACACAAATAGAAACAATATCATTAAACAGGAGTTTTGCAAAGGGTATTTATATGGTTAAGGTAACCGATGCCAGCAATAGATTTATTTTTACTGAAAGGATAGTGGTACAATAAAAATATTACGGTTATTAAGTGTAAGTGGTTGTCAAATTTTGACAACCTTTTTTTTATTTAACCGGTTCTATGATTTCATTTCGATGAATTGTCGGAAATTTGCAGATATATAGTTACCCGGATAATTATTTTTTATTTGCAGGATATAGAACCATATTACAACTGGCGGCATTTATACATAGCTGAAGAAGATAAGTTATCTCCTTTTTATGGGCGTGAATACAGCGAATTTGAATTCTCCAATACTGTTTATAATTTTTATATTCATCCGCAGTGGGATGATTTTGGATCCCGTACATTATACATGAAGATCCTATTT
>JAYTOF010000115.1:0-10309 GCA_043747955.1 Chitinophagaceae bacterium | reverse complement strand
TTTTCAACAGTGATAATGCATCAAATAATTCATTGATGGTATCCGGTGCCAGAAAATCATATTCTATGTGCTGTATTTTTTCTGTTCTCCGGTCACGGGCAATATATTTCCATTCATTGCGTGCAAGGGCATACATGTTATACATGAACCAGTAACCGGGTAACACTTTTAATTTATCATGTGCCACATCATTACTGATCAAACTGAAAGGAACAGGAATGTTTAATTCGGCGGGAAAATCACCTTTGGCAATAATAGTAAAAGAAGCAAACTTTGAATTGTGTTTTAAACTGACACAAAGTCCCGGCCAAAACCCACGCCCGGCCAATATTTCACCATCTGCGGCCCGGCTGTTATGATTGCTGCCAATGGTTGCGCCGGCAGCTATATTGCTTTGCCCCATAACAACTGCTGCACATAAAAAAGAATTATTGTGGTGTTGTTCATGTGCCGGAAAAATTAAGGAATTCAACACTTCGCAACAGGATATAGTGGAATTATTGCCCAGGTATGAATTAATCAGCCGGGCACCATATTTTAATTGTGAGTGCGATGCCATAACAAAACGTACGGCTTTAACCCCATAAAATATCCTGCATCCATAACCCACAATTCCATTAACCATTTCGCAACCTTCGCCAATTTGTGAAGTGCGTTTTTCATCACTGTTTACCGTTAGGTTTTTTAATTTATTAGCGCCTTTAAAATACGCATCGGTACCTACCCAAACATCTTTGATGATCTTACAATTTTTAATTACGGTGCGGTCACCTATTTTTCCGTAATAACCGCGTTGTTTGTCAAAACGCTTTTCGGTAAACTCTTTAAATTTATTCAATAAGGCCTCATCATCCCTGTACTTACTCCACAGCCAGGCATCACCCGCCAGCATGCCATTAAACGGGAGTACACTTCTTCCGCCGGTTTCATTACATAATTCCATCCAGGTTCTCACTTTCTCTTCTCCACCTTCTTTAAGAATACCATTCCCGAATTTTGAATGGTCGGTTGTGGCCAGTTCATTTACATTGGCGATCATCACTTCATTGCCTATAATGTAATGGCTCAGGTAATTTACATTATCAATACACACATTATTGCCCAGATCAGAACTGATGATGGTACTGTTGTATAAACCAACCGGCATACGCAGGTTATGAAATTCGAGGTAAAAGGGTTCCAGTTTGCCAATACGTACCAGGCCATAAAATTTACAGTTGCGAACCAGTTCAGGATTAAAATTTTTGGAAACAAAAATTCTGTTCCAGTCATCTGATGTATTCCTGTTGTGTATAAGCGCCTCAATTTCCTGTGTAGTTAATTTACGGTAAACTATTCCGTTCCGGTTTTGAGTATTGCGCAGATAGTATTCGTCCTTTCCTTTCGGGATATATTTTTTATCTACGAAATTGTAGCCAAGGTTGTTAACCGGATGTTTTTGAATGATATTCATAATTCAAGTTAGCAGTTTATGGTTTGTAGTTTGTGGTTGTAAAGAGTGAGTATGTTTGGGACAAAACAACAAATTACAAACAACAAACTATTTATTCTACCGTAACACTCTTAGCCAGGTTCCTCGGTTTATCTACATCCACGCCTTTTGCAATACCTACATAATAACTTAATAATTGTAGCGGAATTGTACTTAACATGGGGGCAATAATTTCATCAGCTGCCGGCACAAAAAATACATCATCAGCCATACCCGGAATAACCTCATCACCTTCAGTGATTATGGCAATCACTTTTCCTTTACGGGCTTTGATTTCCTGGATATTGCTTACAATTTTTTCATGGTAGGAATCTTTGGTAGCAATAAATACTACCGGTAAATTTTCATCAACCAGTGCTATTGGACCGTGTTTCATTTCTGCTGCAGGATATCCCTCTGCATGAATATAAGAGATCTCTTTTAATTTTAAAGCACCTTCCAGTGCAATGGGGAAATTATAACCCCTGCCCAGGAACAGTGCATCAGCTGCCATTTTATATTTTAAGGCTATTGCTTTTATTACATCTGCATTTTTTAAAATAGCGCTTACTTTTTCGGGTACCGCTTCCAGTTCAAGTAATAAATTACTATACCGCTCAGCACTGATGGTCCCTTTTTCTTTAGCAATTTTTAATGCCATCATATTCAGTACCGCCAACTGGCCGCTGAAAGCTTTGGTAGAGGCTACACCAATCTCCGGGCCGGCATGGGTATAGGCGCCACCATTACTGATCCTGGCAATAGAAGAACCAACTACATTTACAATACCGAAAATTATGGCGCCATTTTCTTTTGCCCTTTCAATGGCAACTAAAGTGTCTGCTGTTTCACCACTTTGGGAAATGGCAATGATGATATCTCCTTTATTAATTATCGGGTTCCTGTACCGGAATTCTGATGCATATTCAACCTCAACAGGTATACGACAAAGTTCTTCTATGATATATTCAGCCAATAATGCGGCATGCCAGCTGGTACCACAGGCAACAATGATGATACGATCAGCATTTTTAAAATGTTCCATATTGTTCTCTATTCCACTCATGGTTATGGTTCCGGCAGTGGCATCCAGTCTTCCCCTTAAACAATCATGAATGGTACTGGGTTGTTCAAAAATTTCTTTCAGCATGAAATGATCATACCCGCCTTTTTCAATGGCTGCCAGTTCCATATCCAGTTTTGTGACAAAAGGGGTGATCTTTTCATTACCCAGGTTTTTTAAAATGAGCTCATTGGGTTTTACAATGGCCAGTTCATAATCATTTACATAAACCACTTCTTTGGTATACTCCAGCATCGGGGAAGCATCGGAGCCTAAAAAATGTTCTCCTTTTCCAACACCAATAACCAGGGGGCTTCCTTTTCTGGCTGCAATAATCGTATCCGGATTTTCCGAATCGAGCAACAAAATTACATAGGCTCCGGTAACTCTTTTTAAGGCTACCCGTACGGCCTCTTCCAGATCGCACTGATTATTCTCTTTTATATCTTCAATAAAATTCAATAAAACTTCTGTATCAGTTTCGCTTGTAAAAACATAACCTTTATTACCCAGTTCTTTTTTAAGTTGAGCATAGTTTTCAATAATACCATTATGAATCATAGCTAATTTACCACTGGCAGAAGTATGCGGATGTGCATTTACATCACTGGGTTCGCCATGCGTGGCCCAACGGGTATGCCCTATGCCCGTGTGTGAATGAAGGTCTTTTCCTACAATGGCATTTTCCAGTTCAGCAACCCGGCCTTTCTTTTTATATACTTTTAAACCGCTGTTAAGTAAAGCAACACCGGTACTGTCATAACCCCGGTATTCAAGCCTTTTTAAACCCGTGATCACGATTGGATAAGCTTCTTTTGGGCCGGTATAACCTACAATTCCACACATAATTAAAAGGTTTTATTTTTGGGTAAAGTTTATAAAATTAACATGGTTTTATTTCTTACCTGCTGTTTAAAATATTTACTGAAATAATTCCATGCAGTATCAGGCTAAAAAGACTGATCAATTATCTGCGCAATTTAGCAAAAATGTGCTCATTTGAACGTTTTAAATGCTAAACTTGAAGGTAATTCCATACGAATAACTTAAATTAGAGCTGCAAACTGATTTTATGAAATACGTATTGATTTTTTTAACAGGGATATTTTTTAATAATAATTTAATTGCACAACAGGAGGCAGAAGTTACAAAAGTATTTATTGTACGGCATGCTGAAAAAGCAGCGGGCAATGATCCTGTATTAACAACTGCAGGGAACAGCAGGGCCGGAGATCTGGTACGGGAATTACATACAGCGGGAATTCAAAAAATTTATGTTAGCCAGTTTAAGCGCACACAATTAACGGGTGACAGCCTGCGCATTCAATTGCATATCGATACCGTTCATTATACAGCAGACACCTTATGTGACAACCTGATCAATACAATTATGGAGCACAGGGATTTTGGTAAAACCATTTTAATAATTGCCCATAGCAATACGATACCCAAAATTATCAGAAAACTGGGGGTGCTGGATTATCCGCAGGCAGATATTCCGGACAATGAATATGATAATTTATTTATTGTTACTTATAAAAAGGAAAAAGCAAGGGTAAAAATGATAAAATACGGCTCTAAATCGGGATTTTCAGCCGCCATGCAATAATTAAAGTAATACACCTGAAAGAAAAAGATAAGCCACAGAAAAGTAAATAATGATTCCGGTTACATCCACCAGTGTTGCAACAAATGGGGCTGATGAAGTTGCCGGATCAAATTTCATCCGTTTTAAAAAGATGGGCAGCATAGAACCGGCCAATGTGCCCCACAATACAACCCCTAAAACAGAAAATCCCGTAACCAAAGCCAATAAAAAAGTATGTGTACCATACAGGTGTGGCTCCACATAACTCCACAAATAGGTTCTTAAAAATCCAACCAGCCCTAAAATTCCGCCTAAAACAATACCACTTTTTAACTCTCTTTTTAAAATGGTTAACCAGTCAGCAATTGTAATTTCTGCTTTTGCCATAGCCTGAATAATGAGGGTTGATGCCTGGCTTCCGGTATTACCTCCGCTTGAAATAATCAGTGGCACCAGCATATTCAGTACCAGTACTTTTTGTATTTCATCCTCAAAAAAACTCATGGCACTGGCGGTTAATAATTCGCCCGCAAAAAGAATGATCAGCCAGGGAGCCCGTTTGCCGATCAGTTTCCAAAAAGGCATGTCCAGGTAAGGTTCATCCAATGCTTCGGTACCGCCTATTTTCTGTATGTCTTCACTATACTCTTCTTCCGCCACCCAAAGAATATCATCAATGGTTACAATACCTAATAAAATATTGTTTTTATCCGTTACCGGTAAAGCCACCCGGTTATTCATTTTAAAAACTTCGCTGGCCATTTCCTGGTCATCAGTAACATGCAAAACAATCGAACGGCCATCCATTAATTCATTAACTTTTGTACCTGGTTCTGCCAGTATGAAATCCCGGATCCTGATATCATCCAGTAATTCTCCTTTATCATTAATTACATAAATAACATCAATGGTTTCACTTCCCCGTGCATGTTTACGGATGGTTTCAAATACTTCAGATACAGTATTTTCTTCAAACACATATACATAATCGGGTGTCATTATCCTGCCCATGCTGTTTTCCGGGTAGCCCAGTAATTCCAATGTATCCCTTCGCTCATCCGGATCTAAAGTTTTTATTAAATCGCGTACAATGCTGGTAGGCAATTCTTCCAGGAAAGCAACACGGTCATCTGCAGGCAGTTCATTTAATAATTCAGTGGTTTTAAAGGCCGGTAAATTTTTTATTATTCTTTTCTGAGCAGAAAGTTCGAGAATTTTAAATACACCTGAAGCCCTGTGTATAGAAAGGTGAGCAATGATCTGGCATTCGTAATCTTCATTTTCATAGATCAGTGTGGCCACATCACTGATATTCTGATCATTCAGAAAATCCTGAATGGCCAGTTTATCTTCTGAAGAAATAACTTCTTCAAACTGCTGTTGTATTGATATTTCATCTAACCCCGTTGGCATCGGTACATTGTTATTAAAGGTTTTTACAAATGTGACGCAATGTAACCCATTTATGATTAACCCGATGTTATGTGCCGGCCTTATTTACAGGGCCATAAAGCTTCTTTTAAAATTTACTAATATACGCTTACCTGAATACCAGTTACCTTTTCATAAAATAAATAATAAAGCGAAACCTGACAGGTTTCGCTTTATTGGATGAGTTTTTATTTTCTATTTATTTTTTTCACTTTGTTTTTCCCTTTCTTTCATTTTGTCCTGGTAACTGATTCCTTCTGTGATCCATTTTTCTGCAGGTTTACCCAGTAAATAATAATCGAACCAGGCTCTTTGTTTCTTTTGGTAATCAATTTGATTTTCCTTTTTGGCCAGGCCATGATTTTCATCCGCATATACCAGCATTACATGCGGTTTTTCCATTCGCCTCATGGTACCATACATTTCAATACCCTGGTGCCAGTCAACCGCACCATCTTTATCTCCAAATTCTACCAGTAATGGGGCTTTAATATTAGCCGCATTAAACATGGGTGAGTTTCTTTTATGTTCTTCCAGCCTGTCGTACCAGGGCCCATCAAAACGACCCTGGCTTGTTTCAAAAATTTTTTGATCAGGCGTGCCGCTGTTCCAGTAAATAGACATGGACATGCTGATGAGGTCTGTAAGTGGTGCACCGGCGCTTGCTGCTTTAAACAGATCAGTTTGCGTAATAATGAATGAAGTTTGGTAAGCTCCCCAGCTATGGCCCATTAAGCCCAACTTGTCTTTATCGATCATACCGGTTTTTAAAACTTCTTCTACTGCAGGCACTACACAATTTACTGCACTCATTCCGGGGTCATTAATATCATAAACAATATCAGGGCGGAAAATAAAATATCCGTTAGTGGTATAATTGGTGGTATTATAAGCGCTCCTGGAAGATGGGGTGACATAACTATGAACGGTATTGGAAAGTATCTCATAGATATATACGATCATCGGATATTTTTTTCCCGCTTCATAATTGGAAGGGTAGAAGAGTGCACCCTGCAATTTTTGCCCTTTTTTATTCTTAAAACTGATCAACTCACTTTTACCCCAATAATAATTTTGCTGCTGCGGATTAGAAGCCACCAGTTTTACAGCATCAGTAAAATTATCTGTTGAATATAATTCAGGCGAAATATTATAATCTGCTTTTGTAAATGTAAAAGTATTGGCATCTTTGGCTTTTACCAGCCTGCCAATGGACATGTCTTCAAAAATTAATTTTTCTACTTTGCCATTTTCAAGTTTATAGTAACCAAACTTTTTTGTTTTGTCACCATAGGCTGATAAATAAATGGGTTTGCCGTCATCAATAAAAAGTTCTTCAAAATCAACCCTGTTTATACGAAACATGATCTCCTCTTTTTCGCCATCTGTTATTATTCTGGCTCCTTTTCCATCGGGCTTTACTGACCAGATATTGTATTCGTCATATATAAGCATTTCTTTATCGCCTTTCAGCCAACCTCCAAAACCCACAGCCGGACGAATGCCAGGATGATCATCTCTTGTATTCCAGAAATCTGTTTTAATATTTTGAGTCAGATTTAAACTTTGCCCGGTAGCCATTGAATAGCTCCACCAATGCCTGTCTTTAAAATAAGCAAGGTATTTTCCATCAGGCGATGATCGCGGAATCGCATTGAATGTTCCTGGGATTTTTTCAAAAATTAATTTTTCTTCTCCCGTTTTTACATTTACTGAATACAGGTCTGCATAATCTTCTTTAAAAGCAGGTTTATATTTTTTATTGGTTGAGGTGATGGCATAACGGAAATTTCCTGTAACTTGGACATCCGGAGAAGCTTCTTTGGCGAGCTGATAAAAATGGTTATTATCTATATTCCATACCGATAGATAACTGGCTTCTTTGTCCTGGCTGTAGGTTACTTTCTGCCTGGGTTGAATTTCAGGATCTTTCCAGTGCCAGATATCAACCGCAGCCAATTTTTCATCTTTATTATCCTTTTTTTGAGAAACATTTTTTGTACTGTCTGCTTTTTCGATGTCGTTTCTTACTGCTGATGAATCAGTTTTTACCTTTGAAGAATCTGCCGTGGATTTCTTTTCTTCTTTTTTGGGTTTGACTGTCCAGTTTTTTATACCAAAAAAAACGGAGGTCATATCGTCACTCAAACTAAGATTAGAGCCGTTATGAATCCTGTTGGTTGCCGGAAAATCTTTTGCCGTACCAGGATCAAATATTTTAAGCGAAGCTGATTTATATAAATTGATATAGGCATAAACCATCGCATTCTCTTCTTCAAAATCATCTTTTTTAAATGATTTGAAGAAGGTAAGGCCATCACCCTCTTTTTGCCATTTTAGTTTAGAAAATTTCAAGGTATCACTTGCAATAACCTTCAGCGAATAGTTGGTAAGGTTAAAAAGTTCAACCGAATTTCCGGCTGTATTGGCACTTTCCACAATGTAAGCCAGGTGATCACTTTTCTTATTGAAAGCATATTCTGTTACATTACCGATGGTTCTTGTGCTGCTGTCAGTACAATTCCTTAACAACAATACGCTTCCCTTGTCTTTATTTTCTTTGGGTGGCGAAAGATACACGGCAAGAAATTTCCCATTCCTTGAAAAGCCGAACTGGTTTACATTTTGTATCACTTCCTTTTTACCTGTCTCTAAATTAAGCAGCCCCATTTTATATTCAACAGGTTTGCTTTGGTCCCTCAGTTTTTCAGCATCTTTATAAGGAAGGCCGATCCGATAGGCGATCCACTTATTATCCTTACTGAATTCAGGAGATGAAGAAAACTCAAGTTTATAAACTTTATTAGTAATGCGATTGATGACAAACATCGTGTCATTATCTTCCTGTACCGTAATTTGGTAAGCCACCCACTTTCCATCAGGCGAAATATCAGATGCACCTATACTTTGCCATTTTAAATAGTCTTCTGGTGTAAGGTTTTTCTTTTGCGAAATTACCGGAGCAGTAATAAAGGCTATTAATAAGCAGGTTACTAAAAGTCGTAGTATCATATCAGTTAAGTTTGGTACAAGATAAATAAAAAAACGGGCTGCCGTTTTTTTGACAGGTTAAAATACATATCGGGCAGATCGATTTTCAGTTACAGAAATAACTTTCCGGCCTGTTCACAGCGATGCCGGTTTGTCATTAATTTGCAGTACAATTGTACAAATCAATACTTGTAAAATTTTAAGCAAAGCTGATGCAGAAACCTTATTTGTTTGTTGAAAATACTAAAGAAAAGGGGAGGGGTGTTTTTACACGTGAAAGGATACCGGCAAATACTATCATTGAAATTGCACCGGTAATTGTTATGGAGAGATCTGAAAGGGAGCACCTGGATAAAACTTTATTACATGATTATATATTTGAATGGGGAAAACTAAAAGAAAAATGTTGTATGGCACTGGGATTAATTCCAATATATAATCACAGTTATAAAAGCAATTGTGAATATTTTATGGATTTTGAAGAGGAATCAATAATGGTAAAAACAGTCAGGACCATTGAACAAAAAGAGGAGCTTACCATTAATTATAATGGCGACTGGAATGACGGTAATAAAATCTGGTTTGATGTAAAATAAAAGCTGCCGCAAATCCGCAGCAGCTTACAATACACATCAAAAATACTTAGTCCGTAAATCTGTGTCCTGCGGCTATCCAATCTAATATTTTTTGTTTATCGGCTGCAGATAGTGCTGTATTTGGTGGTGGTGGCATTACCGAAGGATTGGCATCAACAGCCCTGGCTTTAATTCTATCCCAGCTGCTGACGATGGTACAATCAAGTGTAAAATTCAAGCCCCCTGTAGGTGATGGGCCACTATGGCAACCACTTAAAGCACAGTTATTTTGTAATATGGTTCTTACTGCCGAAAAATTGATGCCGGGCGGACCGTCAACAACTGTTGCATTTCCGCTTTTAATACATCCATCAACATCTTTAGCTGCAATAGTATAAGTATTTGGCGCCAGACCTGTAAATACATTTGAAGCCTGGAAGGCACCTCCGTTTAAACTATAAGTAAAACCTGCTCCACCGGTTGCAGTGATCGTAATAGATCCGGTTGAGGATACAGAACATTTGTCATTTGCTGTTGTGGTTGCACTTATACCCAGGGTTTTGCCTATACAGGGGTCAAGCAGTACTGTAAAGGGCTGGGATTTTGTGCAGGCATCCAGATCTTTAGCTGTAATGGTATAATTACCGGCGGTTAATCCGGTAAAATTTCCCGAAGCCTGAAAAGCACCATTGTTAAGTTGATAAGTAAAACCAGTACTGCCTGAGGCTGTTGCTGATATGGATCCGTTTGATGCTCCCGCTGCAGGCCCTTCATTTATAACTGTTCCCGAAACAGTAATTGTCTTTGCTGTACAAATATCAACTACATTGAAAGCCTGACTTTTTAAACAGCCTTCAAAATCTTTGGCTGTAACTGTATAGGCTCCTATCGCCAATCCGGTAAATGTACCTGATGCCTGAAATGCCCCGCCATTAAGTCTGTATGTAAAACCTGAGCTTCCGGATGCTGTGGCAGCTATTGATCCATTTGATGCACCTGTATTGGTATTTACAACAGTACCGGAAACGGTAATATTTTTTATGGTGCATGGGTCATTTACCGTAAATGTACCTGTGCCGGTACAACCTGCAGCATTTTTCGCAATAATGGTATAGGTTCCCACTGACAGGCCATCAAATAACCCCGAAGCCTGAAATGCCCCACCATTAATGTTATAGGTAAAACTACTG
>JAYTOF010000114.1:0-12111 GCA_043747955.1 Chitinophagaceae bacterium | reverse complement strand
CGTTTTAAAAAACGAAACCTGGTTATTGTTTACTTTTAGGATCTGTCCATTTTTACATCCTGCCCAGATTGTTCCTCCCGGTTCTTCGTACAAAGAAGTTATATAAGGTTTTTCGTTAAGGTTGGCAGTAATATTCTCGGGAACAGTTGAATTGTATTTGTATATACCTGTAGAAGTACCAATCCAGAGAAATCCCAGGTGATCCCTGATTAATACAGTTGCTTTTATTGTCAGATTTTCTTCTTCAATATCTGTTTTTTTTAAAAAAGGATATTGTGCTGTTACCTGATTAAAAGGTATGCATAATAAAAGAAAAAGAATTAAGCGGTTCATTTTTTTATAAATTCAGCATTCATTTCCACTTTAATTTCAGAAGCCAGCTTTTCATGTACTACCCGTGGTATTTTTATATCATGATCCGAAAGAAAGACCGTGAAGTTACAGACCAGTTTTATGATATTATTTTTAACAGTTAAATCTCCCTGCAATATCCTTTCCTGTTCCACCCCATGAATTTTAAATTTCCCTTTAGCCCTCACATTGTACGTTCCATCTTTTGTAAAATCATCCTCTTCAATTATATGTCCTGAAAAACTTGCAGCAAAATACCTGTTGCTTTCCATATAATTTTCATTAAAATGCTCTTTCTGTAAAGGGCTGTTAAAGCCATCAAAAGTTTTCATATCAACTGAAAAAGCAAAGGTTCTCACTTTTATATCAATAACGCCTCTAAGTTCGGCAGAAGATGCTTTAATCAGTTCAGATTTTGTATTGGAATGAAATGAAACAAGGCTTTTCTTTACCATATAAATACCCTGATTATCCTGTGCAAAAATTGTGGTAATAAAAAAAACAGCCGGAATAAACAGTAATCCTTGTATCAGTTTAGATATAAACATTTAGTGAAAATACTAAAATATTTCAAGTGAAGTTTATGAACAACTGCAGTAACTGCAGATTTTATGGAATTGACTCTATTTTTAATGAGCTGCCATTTTCGGTTTTGTAATGTAACTTTTAACTAAAGCAATTTTTACAGCCTGCACAATAAATACTAATTTTAGGCATTACTAATCCCAAAGAACTATTGAAGCTTAAAAGGATATACTTACTCCTGCTGTTTAATTTCATTGTGCAGTTTCTTTATGCACAAATAAATCCGCCGTCGAATTCAAATCTCCGGAAAATAACGATCAGTACTAAAGAACAGACTGCTAAGCTCGATTCACTGAGTTTGGTTCCCGGTTCTGTAATAATTGAAGCTGTTTCTTCTTTTTATTATACGGTTGATGCCGTAAATGCAACCATTACCTGGCTCGAGAAACCAGCTAAAGAAAAGGTAACAGTAACTTACCGGGTGTTCCCTTATAAATTGAATGCGGCAGTAAGTCATTTCAATTACGACAGCATCCGCAATAATTTTATCAGCACTACTCCTTTTACCATTAAAGCAGGCGCAAAACAAACAAGCCCTTTAATGGATTTTGGAAATATCAAATCGGAAGGCAGCTTTGGCAGGGGCATTTCATTCGGTAACAGCCAGGATGCAGTTGTAAGTTCCAGCCTGAATTTACAATTGAACGGATTTATCGGGGATAGCCTTGAACTGACTGCAGCCATCACCGATAACAATATACCTATTCAACCCGATGGCAATACACAGGATCTTCGCGACTTTGACCGTATCTTTCTTCAGGTTAGGAAAAAAGGATGGCAGGCGAATTTTGGAGATATTGATATCCGCCAAAGCAAAAATTATTTTCTCAATTTTTATAAACGCCTGCAGGGCGTTTCTTTTATCACAGATAACAGACTCACTAAAAACAGTTTTAATTCTTTGTTATTAAGCGGTGCTGTTGCCAAGGGAAAATTTACCAGAAATGTAGTAACGCCATTTGAAGGTAACCAGGGGCCATACCGGTTAACCAATCCCAACCTGGAACTTTATTTTGTAATCCTGGCCGGAACCGAAAGGGTTTATATGGATGGAGAATTATTGCAACGTGGCGAAGACCAGGATTATGTAATTAATTATAATTCAGCTGAATTGACTTTTACACAAAAACGGCTGGTTACTAAAGATAAAAGGATACAGGTGGAGTTTGAGTATGCAGACAGGAATTTTTTAAATTCACAGGTGTATGTAAGTGACGAAGTTAATGTTAAAAATAAATTATTAGTAAACATTGGTTTTTATAATAATGCTGATGCAAAAAATTCTTCCATAAACCAGGTACTGGATACCAAACAAAAACAATTTTTAGCAGATATCGGTGATGGTATTGATTCTGCCTATTATGTGAACGCCATCAGAGATACCCTTTCGCCGGGGAAAATTTTATACAAAAAAATAGATACACTCTATAATACAACACTCCATGATTCCATATTTGTTTATTCTGTTAATCCCAATGATGTATTGTACAGCCTTGGGTTTACATACCTGGGCCCCGGAAAAGGGGATTATACGCCACTGCAGAATGCAGCTAATGGAAAAGTTTTTGCCTGGGTTCAGCCTGATATAAATAATGTGAAACGGGGAGATTATGCTCCGGTGATCTTATTGGTGTCGCCCAAAAAATTACAATTGATAACAGCAGGGGCTGAGTATGTATTCAATCTAAAAACAAAACTTAAAGCTGAAGTGGCGATGAGTAATTATGATATTAATTTATTTTCCGGCAAAGATAAATCGAATGATAAGGGATTTGCCGTAAAAATGCTGTTTCAAAATGATGATACAAAAGTTCATCTTTTAAAAAAGTCTTTATTAATGCAGATAAAACTTGGGTATGAATTTGTACAAAGCCGGTTTAAGCCAATTGAGCGGTTAAGAAATATTGAATTTCTGCGTGACTGGAGTCTGCCATACGTTGTTGCCAATGCAGATGAATATATTACCAATGCAGCAATAAAACTCGGTGATAATAAAAGTAATTTTATACAATATGAATTTACCAGTTATATCCGCAGTGATACATATAATGGCTTGCGTCAGCAATTGAATAGTTATAATAGTTTTTCCGGTTGGAAACTTTCCAATCAGATTGGTTTAACAACGATCAACAATAAAATTCAGCAAGGCACTTTTTTCAGGCCAAACATTGACTTATATAAAGAACTTGCCCGGTTCAGAAAAATGCAGATCGGCTTTAAGTATAACAGTGAGCATAATAAACTTAGTAATAAAATTACGGATACTTTAAGCCCCTTAAGTTATGCATTTAATGTTTGGCAGGTATACCTGAAATCAAATCCTGAAAAAGCAAACAGGTGGGGTATATCCTATTTTACCCGTAATGATCTGTACCCTGTAAAATCAAAACTTGAACAGGCTGACCGGAGTGATAACTATAATTTTTTTACAGAATTATTGAAGAATGAGAAACACCAGTTTAAACTGAATGTAACTTACAGAAAGCTGCACATTGCCAACAGCAGCATCAGCAGGCAAAAAGCAGATAAAAGCCTGTTGGGCAGGGCTGAGTATTTTGTAAATGAATGGAATGGTTTCCTGATTGGAAATGTTTTGTACGAATTGGGATCAGGGCAGGAACAAAAAAGAGAATATACTTATGTAGAAGTACCTGCCGGCCAGGGAGAATATACCTGGATTGATTATAACAGTAATTCAATTCCGGAACTGAACGAATTTGAGATTGCTGTTTTCCAGGACCAGAAAAAATACATCAGGGTATTTACACCCAGTAACCAGTATGTAAAGGCAAATTATATTCAGTTCAATTACAGCTTTGCATTGAATCCGAAAGCAATTATAAAATCAACTTCTTTAAAAGGACTTAAGAAAATATTATCCCGTTCAAGTACCAGCTCTGCATTGCAGATAAATAAAAAAGATATTTCAACTGGCAGTTTTCAGTTTAACCCCTTCAGTAAAGAGCTGGTTGATACAACTCTGATCACTTTAAATTCATTTTTATCAAACACGCTCTATTTTAACCGGAGTAATATTAAATGGGGGTTTGATATAACCCATAGTATCAATAATGGTAAAGCATTATTGAGTTATGGTTTTGAAAGCCGTAAACTGCGTAATTTTATTGGTAAAGTAAGGTGGAATATCAGCAGGAATTTTGTAACCACGCTGAGCTATAAACAGCTAAAAAATGTTTTAAATACTAACGGCCCTAAATTCAATAACCGGAATTATCTGGTTTTACAGGATATTTTTGAGCCTGCAATATCTTATGTTTATAAAACCAATTTCAGGGCCGGTTTAACATATTCATACGGACAAAAAAGGAATACCATTGATTCGCTTGAGAAAGCCACCAATCATTTATTAACCTTTGATATGAGGTATAATATTCTTTCCAGCAGTACGCTGAATGCAAGGTTTTCTATAAATCAAATTGATTTTAAAGGTTATCCCGGTTCAGCCAATACAACAGTTGGGTATATCCTGTTAGATGGATTATTACCCGGAAAAAATTATCTGTGGAATATAGAATTTACAAAGAGGCTTGCAGGCAATATTGAAATGAGTATGCAGTATGACGGAAGAAAAGCAGGGGCTTCCAGAACGGTTCATATTGGAAGGGCATCTATAAGAGCCATTTTCTAAACAGAAAAGTAACTGCATAAAAAAAAGACGTTTTTCAACATCTCTTTACTAGAATAATCAATTAATTCAGCTGAATAATCCACCTTTTTTTAAGCTCCTGATGCCTTCACCAATTTTAAATCCGTTGTTATAAACTTCAATCTTATAATCACCGGTTATAAAAGTTGAATTCTGTTTCCAGTCAATACTCAAAGTCTGGCGCTGACCCTGTGTATAGTTTACATCAATTTTTTGGGTATAAAATTTTTCTTCCCCCTCCCTGGTATCAAATTTTCCCGAACCCAAAGCCTCCACAGTAAGGGGTTTTCCATCGGGGCCCGTTATACATACATAAATATTTTTAGATCCCGATTGTGCAATTCGGTTCTCATCAAGGTCAAACGAAATACGAAGTTTATCAACTCTCCTGGCAACCGTTGTTTCTTTTTCCTGGCCATTACCTTTTTCATTGATACCCAAAATAGAAAAATTAGATGCATGAAGTGTAGTAGCTATATCAATAACTTCTTCTTTTTGTTTTATTACGTTTTTAGCTGAATCAAAATCCTTTTGAATTTTATCGCGGTGTTCGGTCATTAAATTTTTCTCCTGGTTTAGTAATGTTTTTTCAGTCTCCAGCATTTCAACTTTTGTCTTATAGCCAAGTATATCTCCGTTGAGCGAAGCAATTAAACTTTTAGCCAGTGTCAATTCTTCCTGGGTTGCATTTATTTTTGATAACAGTTGCTGTATTTTGATCCTCTTTTGCGAGATCTCACGGTCCTGTGTAGAAATGACACTATCCTTAGTATGTACCATATCAGCACTGCTGGTTTTGATCATATCATACCGCATGGTTGCATCTTCCAGTTCCTTTTGTAACTGATCCCTTTGAGAGGAGGTGGCCGTGATAACCAGATCTTTTTGCTGAATCGTTTCTTTGGTCCTGTTTTTATCCCAAATAATATAGGCCCAGGTACCTAAAAGTGCAATAACCAAACCGATAGTTAAAACGTTCCGCCAATTTTTTTTGGGTTGTTGAATTACCGGTTGTGGTAAATTTTCGAAAGTCATATTTTATGGATTTTCATAAACAAAATTAATAATTCTGTAAGTATTTACCAATTGCAATTCAGTATAACCAGCTGGTAATTATATTACCGAACTTAATAGAGGTATCAGGTAAACTAAAATTATGCCAAAGGTAAACCTAGGCTGTAAAAAACGCCTTATTTGTACCGTTATTGCTGTGTTAAAAACTTTTTAATAAAAAATGCACCTGGGGTCATTGGTTTTCAGACGGCTGAAGGGGCTCAATAGCCGTTTTACTGAACGGATACGATGCGTAAGTAAAATTGTAAATACTGATATAGTATCTTTGAACCTATGAGTGTAGAAAAAATTATCAGTGACTGGGAAAAGCGGAGTTTTAAAAGCCTGTATTGGTTTGAAGGAGAGGAGGATTATTATATTGATGTATTGATGGATTATGCCGAGCATAAAATATTGGATGAAGCAGAGGCAGGATTTAATTTGACTGTTTTTTATGGAAAAGATGCTGATTGGGCAAGTGTTGTAAATGCCTGTAAAAGATACCCCATGTTTGCAGAACGACAGGTGGTTTTACTGAAAGAGGCTCAGCAGATGAAAGATCTTGATAAACTGGAAAGCTATGTGGAGAACCCGCTTAGCTCAACCATATTTGTAGTTGGGCATAATGAAAAGACGCTTGATAAAAGATCGAAACTACATAAGCTGCTGAAGAAATCTGCCGAAATATTTAATTCAGAAAAAATCAAGGATTATAAACTTCAGGAATGGATAGGTGAATTTATAAGATCTCAGGGATATAAAATAAATACAAAAGCCATTAGCCTGCTTGATGAGCACGTTGGTAATGACCTTAACCGCATAGTAAATGAAATTGAAAAGCTGGCTTTAAATTTAAAAGGGAAAAAAGAAATTACAGAAGATGATATTGAAAAGTATATCGGCATCAGTAAGGATTATAATGTATTTGAGTTGCAGGCAGCCATTGCAAAGCAGGATTTAGCCCGGGCAATAAGGATCATCCAGTATTTTGAAGGTAATCCCAAAGCCGCGCCCATACAAATGGTTTTACCTGCACTGTATGCCGGGTTTAGTAAAGTATACACAGTTTTTGGAATGAAAGACCAGAGTGAAGCCGCCCTGAAACCACATTTTTATTTTAATGGAAATGCTGTTAAAAATGCAATGGAATCTATAAGGAATTATGGTTATGATGGAATTGAAAGGATTTTACTTTTGCTTCATCATTATAATTTAAAAGCAGTGGGGGTAGGGGATACAGGAACCTCTGATGCCTCGCTTATGAAGGAAATGGTGGTAAAGATGATCACCAGATGATCTATTACAATCAGAGATATGTTAAACTATCAGCCTTGTCTTTATGAAGCTGTAATGTTAGCGCGTTCAGGTCTTTAAATTTCTCTTCAGCACGTAAATATTTTTTTACAGAAATCCTGATCATTTTGCCATATATCTCTTTGGAAAAATCAAACAGATTTACTTCGGTAACCCTTATTTTACCATTTACGGTTGGCCTGAAACCAATACTCATCATACCTTTATAGGTTTTACCGTCCACATCAGCATATACCGCATAAATCCCATCTCCCAAAGCGATCTTCTCTTCATCAGTGCTTTTTAAATTGGCAGTAGGGTAACCAATTTCACGGCCAATTTTATCACCATGAAAAACTTCACCCTCAAAGAAGAAAAGATAGCCTAAAAAATTATTGGCTTCTTCAATATCGCTGTGCAGAATGGCATTACGGATATTTGTACTGCTTACTTTAATGGCATTAAGAATATGTTCCGGTATCTCTTTAAGCCGGTAATGATAAATCAGCGCTTTCTCTTCCATCAGTTTATAATCGCCGCAACGTTCTTTTCCAAAACGATGATCATATCCAATGATAATAGTATGTGGTTTGAATTTCGCAACAAGGAAATCCCGTATATATGCTTCAGCTGCCTGGTTGGCAAAAAAATCGGTGAAAGGTACAATAACCAGGTGATCAATGCCGGTCTTCTGTAATAATTCAATCCTTTCCGGTAACGTGTTTATCAGCCGTACACCAGTAATTACGGACGAAACAACTTTGCGGGGATGGGGATGAAAAGTAATGATGACAGATTCTCCATTAACCGTGGATGCTTCTTCAACTAAATTGTCGATAATTTGTTGGTGGCCAAGATGAACCCCGTCGAAAGTGCCGATGGTGATAACGGCATTCTTAAATTGGGGCAATTTTGTTATGTCTCGGTGTATTTGCATAATTACGAAACTGCCTGACGGCAGACAGGGTGCAAATCTACTTGATAATTTTATAATGGATATTGGATAATTGCTTTGTAACTTGCCGATTTTAAATGTTTACCGTCTAAACCCGTTTCTGGTTTCTCGTTTTTCAAATACAGATACCAACAACAGGTCATCAACGAGAAACAAATCAACAAGAAACTCATAAACGAGAAACAAGTAATGTCTTTATATTCCAAACGGGGCGTATCTGCCCAAAAAGAAGAAGTACATGCTGCGGTTAAAAATCTCGATCAGGGCCTTTATCCCCATGCATTCTGCAAAGTCTATCCCGATTTTTTGGGTGGCGATGATGCTTTTGTAAACATTATGCATGCAGATGGGGCAGGTACTAAAAGCATTTTAGCTTATTTATACTGGAAAGAAACCGGTGATATCTCCGTTTGGAAGGGTATTGCCCGGGATGCCATCGTAATGAACCTTGATGACCTGCTATGTGTGGGTATTTATGATCATATCGTTTTTAACAGCACTATTGACCGTAATAAGAACCTGATACCCGGTGAAGTACTGGAACAGATCATAACGGGTTCACAGGAACTCTTTGATCAGTTGAAAAGCTTTGGTATACATATACATTACCTCGGTGGCGAAACGGCCGATGTGGGAGATGTGGTACGTACCATTGCTGTTAATGGCACCATGACCTGCCGTTGGCCAAAGCATAAGATCATCAGTAACGAAAACCTGCCTGCCGGTAGGCAAGGAATAAAAGCCGGAGATGTGATTGTGGGTTTTGCCAGTTACGGACAATCAACTTACGAAACAGTTTATAACAGCGGTATTGGCAGCAATGGCCTAACCAGTGCCAGACATGATGTGCTGAGTAAATTTTATGCAGATAATTTTAAAGAAAGTTATAATACAGGGCTGGATGAGGATGTGGTCTATATTGGAAAACAAAAGTTAACCGACAGTATCCAACTCACGTCTCACGACTCAAAACTCACGACTACAATCGGCCAACTTATTCTTTCTCCTACCAGAACCTACGCCCCGGTAATGAAAGTCTTGCTGGAAAATCATTTTGATAAGATACATGGGCTTATACATTGCAGCGGTGGCGGACAAACCAAGTGCATGAAATATTTACCCGGTAATTTTAAAGTGATAAAGGATAATTTATTTGATGCACCGGAAATTTTCAATATAATCCGGCAAAACAGTGGCAGCAGTAATAAAGAAATGTACGAAGTGTTTAATATGGGTTGCAGGTTGGAGTTATATTGTGATGCTGCAGATGCAGATACTATGATTGCTGCAGCCAATGAATTTGGCATTGCAGCACAGGTTATTGGCAGGGTAGAGGAGAGTGATAAAAAGGAATTGGTGATCAGGTTGAAGGATGAGGAGATCAGGTATTGATAAAAAAAGAGATGATAGCTTTTTTGCTGTCATCTCTTAGCATAACGCTTCATGGCTATTGTTCTTCAATCACAAAAGTGAAGGGCTGTTTTTTATAAGCATTTACCTTTCTTCCGTTTTGTTCTGCAGGCTGCCATTTAGGGGCATTTTTAATAACTTCAATACAATGCCGGGCTGTTTTACTGCCTTTATAATTTTCAGCAGTTATATCAGATACGCTTCCATCTGCATGTACAATAAATTTAACGGTAACTATATAAATTCCTTCTTTCCATCCTTCATCTGCAGGGGTACCAGGCTTTATATTTGCCACTAGGTATTTTCTCCAGGCATCTGCACCACCGGTAAACATCGGGTTTACTTCTGTTTCTATAAATACCAAATTATCATTCTTCATTCCCTCATCAGAGTATAGTGATATACTTATACCCTCTACAGTTGAATAAGATCCATTGTTACTTTTCACCTTAACATCATCAAAAGTTATAACGCTGCCCGCAACACATTCTTTGATTAAACCGCTTAACTTACTTAGCTCATCCCCCGAAAATGTTGATGTTTTTACATAAGGAAATCCTTCTCCAGAAAAATATACTGTTGTACTTTCAACTTTATACCCTGCATTGGCCGTTAATTTTTTTGCATTTTTAAATTGTTCTACCTGCATACGTACTTTTCTGATCCCGTCAATACTTAATACCGGGGTTACCTTAAGATCAGATTTTGAGTACATATTTTTTTCAAAGTTGGCATCTGCTATTTTTGACAGGGTCAGTTTTTCACTATAATTTAGCTTTGCTTTTTCCTGTTGCTCGAGCTGAAGATTTAGTTTTTCTTTTTGTAATTCCAGCTCTTTTAATTTCCTTTCTAAATTTGCTTTTTTATAGGAAGTATCTGCCATTTTCAGCTGCGCTAATTGATGGGCATAATCCTGTTCTGCTTTTGCCATTTGCTCAAGCTGCATTTTATGTTTTAATAATATGCCATTATTATCTAACTTAAGTTTTTCTCTGAATTCAGCCGGAAATTGTGGATCAGTTGGATCGGGCAATCTTTTTACCTTAACAGTAAAGCTTGCCGGTATTTTTGTTCCATCTCTTTTAGCCAGTGTAAGTGTAACCTCTCCAATTTGTGTAACCCTGGCAATATAGTTCCCATTGATACCGCTTATTGATCCTTGGGAGATACTCACTACAAGATCTTCGGGTTTTACATTTGGTGCAGCAATTTTTACAGGGTTATTCATGCCAATATAAAAAACACTCATTTTATCTGCATCAACATAAGTGGTAGTGAAAACGGCGCCTTCGTTATAATTTACTTCACAGGCACCATCAGCACCTTCATTCCCATATTTAGCAATCGCTTCAGTTCTTTTTAACCATTTTACTGATACTGACGGGGCAACAAGATTGTTGAATTCTTCTGCAGCTTTTTTACCCTTGCCAATAATTTTTCCGTTTACGATCAGTAATGCTTTTTCAGGATCCTTAGGAGCGTTATCAGGTAATGTATCTTTAATCTTTTGGTAAGAAACCTGTTCGGGTAATATTTGTAAACTTGTTGATGGATTTACTGTTGCAGGCATTGATTTATTTGCAGATGCAAACTTCTCTATTGCCGTCAGCAAATTCTTTGCAATGGTTTCCTTTGCTGTAGAAGTTTGCAAATAAGCCAGGTCTTTTTCATTATTTATAAAACCGGCTTCAATCAATACAGCCGGACAGGTATTAGCTTGTAATATCCAAATACCTGCCTGGCGTTGGATGGGTTTTGATGTAACTGCCAGGCCATAATTATTGCTGAACTCGTTAGTGATTGCTGATGCTAAAATTTTACTATTACCGGCGTTTGCATATTCATCTTTGGCAACCAGTACCGTAAAACCTGTTTTGGTGTTAGCTGATTCTTTTGGCCCGTTATCAACGTGAAATGAAATAAAGAGGTCTGCATTTTTACTTTTGGCAAACTCAACTTTTTGTTGAGGATTCGTATATACATCTCCATCTCTTACTAAAATAATTTCAATAGCATTGTTGCCGTTTAGTTCCTTCACTTTTTTTGCAATGGCAAGGGTTAAGTCTTTTTCAAGAATGCCATCTGCACTTTTTGCACCTGCATCCTGGCCGCCATGCCCGGCATCAATAACCACGGTTATTTTTTTGCCATGATAAATGGAAGAACTGCTTTTTGTCTTAAATGTAAAAGCAGCAAAAATCAACACAGCCAATGGCAATACCATTATGCGGCCAATGTAATTTACCCTTGGGTTTTTGTTTTTAGTTAGCATAAGGAGTCTGCGTTTTATAGGTGAATAGAAAAAATTATTGGTTAATTCAAAGCGGTGTTTTGGATAAGCAGCCTGTAAAATCATTGCAGCAAAAGCTTTTGTGTCACTGTCTTCTACGGCTTTTTTATCGGCAATAAATTCATGTATCATGTTCAGCTCTTTTCGGTACAGCCAGAAGAAGGGATTGCTCCAGCAAAAGATGAGGACGATATTTACAAACAGTTTATCGTGGGTGTGTTTTTCCCGTATATGTACAACTTCGTGTTTAAAGATCTGGCGCCCGGTTGTGGTGTTTACATCAATGCTGCTGTTCCAAAAAATGTATTTTAAAAATGAAAATGGTGTACTGTCATCTTCGGTATTTACAAAAGCTACATCTTCAACCCGCTGCACAGGATATTTTTTTAATAGGGTACGGATCAGGAATAAAGTACGCAGCATTACAAAAAAGAAAATGAAGGAAACAAGTATATAAATAACTGGGTACAGCTGCTCTAAACTGGAGTTGCTTCTCCTGGCTGTGAG
>JAYTOF010000113.1:0-5176 GCA_043747955.1 Chitinophagaceae bacterium | reverse complement strand
ACTTGCCCGTATACCCGGATGAGTGGCAAAACTTCCATTAACCAACGTTTTAACAAAAGTTGGCGTGGATGGAATATTAACAGAAAACACCCTGATATTTGGCTGGTAAGGACTGGTAATACTGGTAGTTAAAGAAGCTAACAAATGGTAAGCTATAATACCTCTAACCAGGGCAGTTGAAACATTATTGGTACTTAAAAAAGCAGGCCCTGCTGCAACAGCTCCGTTTGCAGTAGCTATAGCAATCGCCGTATCAGTGGCAGTATATGGTAATGGCCTGGTTGATAAATAGCCCTGAAAAACAAGCCCGAATATAAGCGTTTGAAATGCTGAATTGTTTGGAGCCAGTACGGTCATATTGGTAACACCATAGTTTAATAGAGAATCAAACCTGCTTAATCCAACTGAGCCACTATCAGCACGGGTTACCGCCGCCCGGAAATAAGACAGGGTAGCCTCCCCGGCAATCACAGTTTTTAAAGTTGCCGTTGGAGGTGCTACAATTGAATAGGTATGATGAATGATTCCATTTGCAGCGGCCTGGTCAACACCGGTTATAGGAAGATTATTTACATAAGAGTAAGGAGTTCCTCTTACAGGAAAAATATTCATCCTTACAAAAGGTTGTGTAGGATCAAGTATAATTTGCGTGGTTAATGGATAATTGGGAAAAGATGAACCAAATGAAGCAGCCGTAAATTTTTGGCCTATTGTATTATACTGCACAATACCAGCAGCACTGGCAACAGGTAAAAGAGTGGCAATAAAATTAGAGTGTACAGCATCCGGTGCAGCTATAGGTACAAGGCCGCCGGAAGCCGCATTTACAAAAATTCTCATACCCGCATTATCTACTGCAAAAATGGTAAAGCTTTTTGTTAAGTCATTTAAAGTTGCTGTTAATCCTGATCTTACAAGTAGCCGGTAAAACAAACTATCATTTGGGTTTGTTGCAATGGCAGCAGCTATGCCATTTCCGGTTGGATACACAGGCGTTGGAATGGGAGCTAACTGTTCCAGAGATTTATTACAGGAAGTAAGAAAAAACAATCCCGTACAAATAATCAGGAAAGAAGCCCTTAGTTGATAAATTATTTTTTTCATATTGTAATTTTTAGTTTTAAAACCGGGTATTACCGGAATTGTTTAAACAATAATATTAATAAACATTAAACCCAAAACTCAGGTAGTATAAACCGCCGATTTGTGAGTTTCCTATTGCGTTGTAATAATATTGATTTAATAAATTGTTTGCACCCAGTTTAAGAATTGATTTGGTTTTTGGAAGTTTTAAACTAACCTGTGCGTCTAAAGTTTGCACAGCGGGTAAATCTCCATTAGCAAAATCCCCCTGGTAAAAGAAACCTTGCTGCCACCTGTATGCCATACTGAAACCTAATTTTTTACCGGGTCCGAATCCACTATTGCCAAAACTTACATTTGCTTTATATTCAGGTGCATTAAAGTAAGCCACAAAATTTGAAGGAACATCTTTTAATATATCTGAAGCTAAGTTAGCACCTATGGTAAAGTTTAAAGGCAACCTGTAATCAACGCTTATGCCAAAACCATAGGTTTTTACTTTATCAGAAGTATTTACAGGTACCGAAATATTTCTTCTTTTATTGGGGTTACTGATGTCAGTTGATATACCTGTGGTAGTCTGTATCGTATTTAACCTCCCCAAAAAATCCTTGTACTGGCCATAATAACCATAAACATCAAACAATAATTTTCCCTGCATCAACAACCCTTTATAACCCGCTTCAAAAGAAGAAACAGCTTCTGGCTTAACTTCGATTGGTACAAATACCATCGGATTACCTGCTATAACACTGGATGCCTCATATAACGGGTTGCCTGCATAATTTAACCAGGTAGCAAAACCGGGGTTACTGCCAACCAAACGAGTACTGCCCACCTGTAAATTTATATACTGCTGCTGACTGCTTGGAAAACGGTAAGCCGTTTGAAAAGACAAGCGCACATTATTATTTTCAGCTAATTTTACCAGGGCTGTTACCCTTGGTGTAAAACGGCCTTTAAAATTTTCCATTTTATCATACCTGCCCGAAAACGTTAAGCTTAAACGGTCAAAAATCTTCTTGCTGGCTTGTAAATAACCGCCATATTGCGAAATACCAATTGTGCCGGTTGAATCGGCAAATAAAGTGCCCTGTGAATTTAAAACATACTTTTTATAATTGGCTCCTATCAAAATATCAATAAACCCTTTTGTAAACTGGGATAGATCATAATTTCCTTCTACCGCATATAAATCAGATTTATCTAAAAGTAACCCACCGTTTTGGGAAATAGGTTTTTTACGGATAACATCATAGGCTGTTCTGAAAGCCGTACTGCTGGCTGCCGGACGGCCAACATCTGCAACAGACCTGGCTGCCTGGTGCGCATCATAATCAGTCATACCACTCATCCGGTTGCTTAGGTATTGGTAGGTATATTGTACATACCAATCAGTAGGCAATGGTGTTGGGTTACCGGCAGCATCAGTGGTAACTGATTTTTTCCAGGTTTCATTAAATAACCGGGTAGTAGCGGTTGCGTTGTATGATTCACCTGCATTTTCCTGGGTAGTATATGCACGAAATGACCAGTTTTTATTATTTAATTCAAATTTATACTGGCCCATTTTAAAATCTTTCAGTGAATACCGGTCACTACCTGTATAAATAGTATTACCTGTTCCCCAATAGGCTGCTAATATTGCTTCGGTTTTAGGGGTTATTTTATAATGCACTGATCCCGCCAGTTTAAAATTAACCGTGTTGGGATTAAATAATTCTTTCTCAGTATATCCGGTACGCGAAACATTTTGCGCTGATGATAGCAGGCCATTTGCATTAATAAAATTGGCGGCACCGGGTAAACTGGCTGCAATGCCTCCAAAAAAACCACGCATATCAATAGTCGTTTCATCACCATAAATATTTATCCCGTCATAGTTAGCATCGGTTTGGCGGTTACCGGCTTTTACACCTCCGGTAGTACCAAGCCTGCTATAGTTTCTGTTATCTGTACCCATCCAGTCTTTTGCCTGTATTAATTCGGCATTTATTTTAAAGGCAAATTTTTCAGATACTTTTTTGCCCCAACGCAGGTTCCAATTATGGTAGGCAGAAGGTTCTCTTTGTCTTTGACTGCCCACATGCATTAATCCTTCTTTTACTAAAAATGATAACCCCTGGTATTTAAAAGGATTTTTACTGGTCATTAATAAGGTACCGTTCATACCACCGGGGCCATATAAAGCCGATGAGGCTCCGGATAAGAGTTCAATATTATCTACATCAAGTTCACTTAAACCAATAATTGCACCTACTGAAAAGTTAAGCCCGGGGGCCTGGTTATCCATTCCATCAACGAGTTGATTAAAACGGGTATTACCACTGGAGTTAAATCCACGGGTAGTGGGTGTTTTAAAGGTAAGCGAAGCCGTAGTAATATCTACTCCTTTTAACGTAGTTACCACATCATAATAATTAGAAACGGGTGAATTACGGATGGTGGCTGCACTAACCCTTTCGATTGAAACCGGCGATTCCAGGATTTTTTGAGGAACCCTGCTCGCAGAAACTACAACTTCCTGTCCCAGTATATTGGTTGGTTTAAATTCAACCTGCACTTTGCCCGTTGCGCTGGAAACAATAACTTCCTGTAATTCATATCCAACAGATGAAATTAAAAGAGTAACAGGTAAACTTTTTACAGTCAGTTTAAAGTTTCCTTTATCGTCTGTAAAAGTACCTTTGTCTTCTCCTTTTACGGCAATGGAAACGGCACCTGATCCTTCTTTTGTACTGCTGTTTCTTACATTCCCGCTTATAGTTACATTTTGAGCAAAGGCTGCAATGGTTATTATATTAGCCAACAAAAGTGTAACCAAATTACATGTGATTTTTCTCATATCTCATTTTTTGGTTTAAATATATAAAGCAAATTAAGCATTGTTATTTTTAACTGAAAATTTTTTTTACCCCCCTGTTGATATTTTGATACCTCCAAAACAGGGGTTTTAAACCTGTGGGTGTTAATTTAGCGGTATGACAAAATTCAAAATCCCGTTGCAAACTGATTATTACAGCGGCAAAGTAAGAGATGTTTATACAATTTCCAATAAATTTCTGGTAATGGTTGCCAGCAACCGTATTTCAGCTTTTGATGTTATTCTTCCACGGCCCATCCCTTTTAAAGGACAGGTATTGACACAGATAGCTGCTTATATGTTAGATGCCACAAAAGACATTTGCCCAAACTGGTTACTATCTGTACCTGCTTCAAATATCAGCATTGGTAATAAATGTAACCCCTTTAAAATTGAAATGGTGGTAAGGGGCAATTTAACCGGACATGCCTGGCGAACATACAGCGAAGGGAAAAGAGAATTATGCGGTGTATTTATGCCCGAAGGAATGAAAGAACATGATTATTTTCCGGCTCCCGTTATTACACCAAGTACCAAAGCAACAGAGGGACATGATGAAGATATTTCGGCAAAAGAGATTATTGATAATAAACTGGCTACCCAATCTGAATGGAATTTATTATGTGATTATGCCCTTAAGCTTTTTGCCAGGGGCAAAGAAATTGCTGCCAAACAGGGTTTAATTCTGGCTGATACAAAATATGAGTTTGGCAAGATTGGAGATGTGATCTATTTAATGGATGAAATACACACCCCTGATTCATCCCGTTATTTTTATGCTGATGGTTTTGAAGAAAGACAAAAGAAAGCTGAACGGCAAAAACAATTAAGTAAAGAATTTGTACGGGAATGGCTTATTGAAAATAATTTTATGGGTAAAGAAGGACAGGTTGTTCCGGAGATGAGTGATGCCTGGGTTGACAGCATTTCAAAAAGATATATTGAGCTGTACGAAAAAATTATCGGGCAAAAATTTATACCGGTTGAATTGAGTGATGCGGAAACAGAAAAACGGATCATAGAAGCCTTAAAAAAGTTAATTTAAAAATATTCAGTCTTTTTTTATTCCATGCAATCCTGCGCCTTGGTTCGTGTCTCACGAACCAATTCTTTTAAACCCCATCAAATACCTCATACAAGTTATTTAAAAATCCAAAATCATCAATACCCGTTTCATAAAACCTTGCAGATGAATAATAATAACTTAAATCATCTTTACTTAGCTGCCAT
>JAYTOF010000112.1:0-9654 GCA_043747955.1 Chitinophagaceae bacterium | reverse complement strand
TGGTGGGCACATTATATAAAGAAAATGATCCCAGGAGAGATAGTGGTTTTTCTATCTTTTATATGGGCATCAATATTGGTGCGGCGGCAGGCGGATTTTTATGTGCATATGTAGGTACCGAAATAAACTGGCATTACGGTTTTGGGCTGGCAGGAATATTTATGGTGCTTGGCCTGGTTGTTTTTTTATTGGGGAAGAAATCACTGGGTGCCCGTGGCCTGCCTCCCCATATGGAAACATTGCAAAAACCTGTGCTTGCATTTATCAAACCTGAATATCTGATTTATGGAGGTACTTTGCTTATAGTGCCTTTGGTTGTTACGCTGTTCCATCAATATCATATTATGGACTTTGTGATGTTTGGCCTGGGCCTTATTTCCTTAATTTATATTCTTTCGCTGGGGTTAAAAATGGATAGAGACACAAAGCTGAAATTATTTGCGGCCCTCATCATGATCATTTTTTCGATTGTATTTTGGTCCATCTATCAACAGTCCGAGGGTTCCATGAATCTGCTGGCAGACAGAAATTCAAAAATGTTTTTTTTGGGTATTGACCTTCCGGAATTATCTGTTAATAATTTTTTACCTCCCGGATGGGTGATTGCTTTAACCCTCGTCATTGCGCCATTATGGCCCTGGTTACATAAAAGAGGCATGGAGCCCAGTACCCCTTTAAAATTTGCACTTTCTTTTATTTTACTAAGCGTTGGTTTTTTTATTTTTTATTTAGGTTGCCTCTTTAATCAAAGTACCGGCATCTTACCTTTGTGGCCGTTCGTTTGGGGTTATTGTTTCTTTATACTTGGTGAACTTTGTTTGTCACCAATTGGATTATCGATGGTTACCAAACTATCTCCTTCAAAAATGGTTGCCATGATGATGGGTATCTGGTTTTTTGGAACTGCAATTGGTGAATTTCTGGCAGGAAAGATCGGCTCTATGATGAGTGTACCAGCAACAATACTGGTAAAAAAAGATCCCGTTCTTTCCTTACCCTATTATGCAGATATTATTTTGAAGATAAGCATTGCATCGGCTGTGATTGGGTTATTACTCATGTTAACTGTACCTTTTCTGAAAAGATGGATGGGAAATGTGAGATAGGCTTATATAAAATTCAGATGCGGATATTTATTACCCAAAATCATTTTATCATCGGCCGCAAGCCATTTGTTTAATACGGTGGCGTACACATTTTTAAAATCAACATGGTGTTTCAGATCGCCATCATTTAAATCTCCCAGATCGGGCAAGGAATTTAACAACCCTTTTTCTTTTAAGCCACCACTGATGAAAAACATATTGTTGGCTGTACCATGATCGGTACCATTACTTGCATTTTGTGCAACCCTGCGGCCAAACTCACTGAAGGTCATCATCAACACATCATTAAAACGGTTATTGCTTTTTAAATCGGTAGTAAATGCTTTTACCGCATCATTCAGTTCGGTAAATAATCTTTTTTGCTGATTGTCCTGGTTCACATGCGTATCAAAACTTCCAAGGCTAACATAATATACTTTGGTATTGATATCAGAAAAGATCAAAGAAGCAATTGTTTTTAAATCTTTCCCCAGTGCCGTATTGGGATAGGCCTGGGCCGTAGGATGAATTTTACTCTGTTGAAAAATATAATCGGCACTGCTCAATGTAGCACTCATGGTCTTGTATAAATAGTCAATGGTTTCTTCTCCGGTTTTATGATCACTGTTCACCTCTTTTAAAAACCTTCCATTGCTGGTATTGTATAATTTCTGAGGGTCCTTAAAAGCCAGCCCTTTATTTTCTGCTCCCTTTAATGCCAGGCTCAGTATATCATCCAGCTCCATGGCCTGGGTGGGTTTATCGCAACCTTTACATTGTGCATCTAAATAGCGGCCAAGCCACCCCGTATTTACATATTCATTGCTTTCGCTGGCGCTGTGCCAGATATCCATGCTTCTAAAATGTGAACGGTCGGGGTTTGGATAACCCACACTGTTCATGATGGCCAGGCTTCCATCATCATACAATCCTTTAAAGGCTTGTAATGCAGGATTTAATCCGGTTTCATCAGTTAATAATAATGCTTTGTCTTTTGCAATACCCAGTTTTGGTCTTTCCCTGTAATAAATATCATTACGCACCGGTATCACCGTATTCAATCCATCATTACCGCCACTGAATTGAATAACCACCACCACTTTATTACCCGGAGGAACCATCATCGGCTTTTCAAAGGCCTTTAAAAACTTCGGCAGCATGAATGATGCCGTTACCAGTGAACCGATCTGTAAAAATTCTTTGCGTTTGATAACCATAGTAATAAATTAAGAATGATGAATTAAGAATTAAAAATGTTTTAGAAAGCAACGGAATTTTTCATTTTTCATTCTTAATTTTTAATTAGCAGAGCTGATATTCCGGTGTTGCCATCAGATTTACGATAGCGCTTTTAATATAGTTTTCTCTGTTCTCCGTATTTATATATTTATCCAATACTGCGTTACTTACTTTGCCTTTTGTTTGTAAAACCGTAGTTGAAATATTTTCCAGTAATTTTTCACGCTGCGTTTTTTCAAATATTTTATTCACGGCGGCCCAATCAATTATTGCAGTGCCTCCCTTTACCGCAGTTTTTAATTTTTTAACCCCGGCTTCCCGGCCGGCAGGCATCATCTGCCCCATCATCACATCATCATCTGCCTTGGGTAAAATATCCATTGCATCATTTGCGGTAAGTATTTGCGGAATACGCAGGCGCAACATTAAGGAGCTGCTGTCGATCCAGTTTTTACCACCCGGCCATCCGGCAACATTGGGTGGATAAAACAAAACCTGCCCCAATGCCCGTTGAAATAAAAGCTGTGACTGGTCATTTTCCAACTGCATGGGTAATAATCTTCTGATGCCTGCCAATAATTCAACCGGTGATTTTATTCTGGTACCAATATTCTTTTCGTCAAAAAACCAATCACTGGTATAAATATCTTCCAGCAGTTTTGCAATATCATAGTTGTTGCTGTAAAATCGCTTGCTTAACCATTGATGATTTTCATCTTGCACTCCAGATAGCAATCGGGATTCATTTACAAAATAGCGGTAAATCTTTTTGCTGATATAAATTGCGCTTTGCTTATTTTCTAAAAGGATATTCAGGATATCATCGCCATCATAATTTCCGGTTTTTCCTAAAAAAGTTTTACTGCCATCATCATGTTGATTTTTTCTGAAAACAAATTCACCCTGTGCATTAAAGGCCCATCCGGTAAAAGCCCGGGCTGCTTCTTTTACATCGTTCTCCGTATAATTTCCACGTCCCAGGGTAAACAGCTCCATCACTTCACGGGCAAAGTTTTCGTTGGGGTGCGATTTTTTATTTTGCTGGTTATTTAAAAACTGCAGCATGGCCGGCGACTTGCTCACCGCCTTCAACATATTGGCAAAACTACCCAGGGCATTTGTCCGGATAATATGTAATAACTCCTGTTGAAAAAAACTATTCTGAATGCGGCAGGCAAAATGCCCGTGCCAGAACAGGCTCATTTTCTCCCTTAACTGTGCTTCGCTGTTGATCATCGTATTCAGCCATCGAATATTCATGGTTTTTAAATCATCCCGCGACTGCTCCCGTAATTTTTTTCTAAGTGCAGGATCTTTTATTGCTTTTTGCTTTTCACCTGGGGTGCTGATGCCCATCATGTACTCATCAGCCGGGTTTTTTGTTACTTCGATCTTTTCTACCGGTTTTGCCGAAGTTTTTACTAAAAGTACCCAAAGTTCTTTTTGAGAGATGGTATCCAGCGAAGCTGCATTTTCGGCCATAGGTCCAAATGCACTACGCCATAATAAGTGCTGATTTTTTAAACGATTGGAGACCGCCATAATGTAAAAATATTTTAACTTACCCCTGATTTATATGAGACTGTTTATAAAGCTGAAAGTTTAATTATTAAATTTACAACTAATCACAAATTAAAAGTCAATTCATTATTCAGTATCTTGAGGTAACATTTTTTCCTATGCAGGTAAGTGCTTTTAAATATTTATCCCCCTCTTTTATTTATGTGCTGGCCTGGCTGGCTTTTACAGGTAATGGCTGGCTTACCTGGATCCCGATGCTGTATGCCTGGGTACTGATGCCGCTGGTTGAATTATTTATAAGCCCTGATAAAAAAAACCTGAGTGCAGCTGAAGAAGAACTGGCTAAAAAAGACAGGATATATGATTACCTGTTGTACATAATAGTGATTTTACAGTTTGTTGCTTTGTATGTGTTTTTAAATTCGATGAAGGCAAATGACCTGTTGTGGTGGGAGGTTACAGGCCGTGTTTGCAGTATGGGTTTATTATGTGGTACTTTTGGTATTAATGTAGCGCATGAACTTGGCCACCGGGTAAATAAATACGAACAGGTTTTTGCCAAAGCTTTATTACTGACTTCACTCTATATGCATTTTTTTATTGAGCACAATAAGGGCCATCATAAAAATGTAGCTACGCCCGAAGACCCCAGCAGCGCCCGTTACAACGAACCGGTTTTCAGTTTTTATTTCCGCACCATTATTTTTTCATACATCTCGGCCTGGAAAATTGCAAATAGTGAAATGAAGAAAAAGAACCTGCCGGTTTTGTATTGGAAAAATGAAATGTTGCAGGCGCAGATCATTCAACTTTTATTTGTAACTGCCATTTTTTTACTATTTGGCTGGTTGATAACAATATATTTTTTAGCCGCTGCAACCATCGGTTTTTTATTGCTGGAAACGGTTAACTATTTTGAACATTACGGCCTGCAGCGCATACAAAGGCCCGATGGAAAATATGAACGTGCCATGCCACAACACAGCTGGAACAGCAACCATATCCTGGGCAGGTTGATGTTGTTTGAGTTAAGCCGGCACAGTGATCACCACTATCTTGCCAGCAAAAAATACCAGGTATTGCAGCATCATGATGACGCACCTCAACTGCCAACCGGTTATCCCGGTAGTATGATACTGGCATTGGTTCCGCCGCTATGGTTTTATGTGATGAATAAAAAAATAAACCAATTACAAACCCATTAATAGAATTACGCACGTTTTTCTATTGTTAATAATCAAACCCTTCTCCCTTTTTTACTTTATATTTAAGCCTGATTAATAAAGTTCTGAGTTCCCTCTTTTTTTATCCTGCTAAATATTGATGTATGAGAATCATTAAAATCTTTTGCCTTTTGGTTAGTTTACTTTTAACTGAAATTACATTTTCGCAAACCATGTGGAAATATTTCAATGCAGGTGATTTTGCTGCCCGCCGGAGTAAAGTGATGGAAAAGATTGGTGATGGTATTTTGGTATTACAGGGAGCAGAGTTAACAGAAGCTTATATAAAATTCAGGCAGGACAATAATTTTTATTACCTCACCGGTGTAGAAATACCCGATGCGGTCTTGATTATTAATGGCAAAACAAAAGAATCGCTTTTACTTGTGCCCGATAATATCCCCAATGATATTAAAACAGAAGCTTTCATTAAGCCTGGTAAAGAAGCAGCAAACGAATACAAATTCACAGAGGTTCTTTCCAAATCTATGCTCACCAATATGTTACATTATTTTTCCGAAACGGGTCAACCTTTTTATTTGCAACAATCACCACAGGAAATGGCTGAAATGAGCCGTGACCGTTGTATGCAAACCCGGGCAAAAAGAATAAATAATCCATGGGATGGGCGCATCTCCAAAGAACTTACTTTTTACAATAAAGTAAAAGAACGTTTTCCGGCAACAACAGTTAAAGATATTACCCCGGTACTCGATGCCATGCGTTGGGTTAAAGATAAAAAAGAAATTGCAGTGATCCGTGAATGCGGCCGCATTGGCTGTTTGGGTATTAATGAAGCCATTAAAGTAACCAGGCCCGGCATTTACGAATATCAAACAGTTGCTGCCTGCGATTTTATTTATGGAGATATGGGTACGGCAGGAGCGGCTTATTATGCCATTGCGGCATCGGGAGAAAGAGGATTGATCTGGCATTATAATGCCAACAATCATTTACTGGAAGCCGGCACAGTACTATTGATTGATTACGCACCGGAGCTTAATTATTATGTAACAGATATCACGAGAACCTGGCCGGTTCAGGGAGAATTCACGGAAGAACAACTTAAATTTTATAATTGTGTAAAAGAAGCCCGTGATGAAATCATTAAAGCCATGAATCCGGGTGTAACCTACAGCGACCTTCAAAAGGTTGGCGAAGCGGTGTACAAAAAGAACGGATTGGGTAAATATTGGTTTGGGTATGTGGGCCATTTTGTAGGTATGGCTGTACATGATGTGGGTAGTTATGATATTCCGTTTGTTGAAGGCGTTGTATTTAATGTAGAACCTATTCTTGAAGACAAAGACAAGAAGATACATATCCGGCTTGAAGATACCATTGTAATTACCGCAATGGGTTCAGAAAACTTAACGCCGCAATCGCCTGTCGATGCAAAGGCTATTTATACTTTGATGAAAGAAAAAGGTGTCGGTGAAAAATAAATATACTTACAGAAAGCATTCCGGGTACATAAAATTGAACCTGGATATCAAATTAATGTACTGATTCTGAAAGCCCCTTCCTGATGAACGCCTTTATTTTTTTGCATTCTCTTTTACATAAGCAAACACATTTGCTTTTTCAGCTTCTGTTAAATTTGCCCTTGGGGCCATTACTGCTAAAATACCTGCCCAACGTTCGGCTGTATAATCAATAGTAGCTTTCAATCCATGACAACGCCCACATTTTGCATTAAAAGTTGCCTGGCCTGCAATTGTTGCAGCAGCATCGGGCGTTGTTGCAGTGGGGGCAATTTTTGTTCCGGTAGTACCGGTATTTGCCGGTGGTGGCTGGGATGATATTGTTGAAGAAGTAACAGGAGTAGCAGAACCTGTTTTAGTTTCTGCTGCTGTTGTTTGGGTTATAACTGACCCTGAACCGGAAGTTGCTGTACCTGATGTTGCCGGTGCTAATTTTTTAGAACAACCCCAAACCAAGACCATAATAAGTATGGCTGACAATATTTTTTTCATGAATGCTTTTTTTAAGAAGTATAAATATAAGGTTATTTAAAAAGTTAGATTCAATAATAAAGGAATCAGGTTATTCAATGGTTTTATTTCCAAAATAGGCTTGCAGCACTTCAGGTAATATGATCCCTTTTTCAGTTTGATTATTTTCTAATAAGCTGGCCATGATACGGGGTAATGCCAGAGAAGAACCGTTTAAGGAATGTAACAACTGTGTTTTACCGTCACTGTCCTTATACCTTATTTTCATCCGGTTGGTTTGAAAGCTTTCGAAATTGCTTACAGAACTTACTTCCAGCCATTTTTGCTGGGCTGCACTGTATACTTCAAAGTCGTAGGTAAGCGCTGCTGTAAAACTCATATCGCCGCCACATAACCGTAGTATGCGGTAAGGCAATGCAAGTGACAGTAATAATTTTTCGATATGGCTTACCATTTCTTCCAGCACTTCATAACTTTTATCCGGATGAACAATTTGCACTATTTCAACCTTATCAAACTGGTGTACCCTGTTTAGTCCTCTTACATCAGACCCAAAACTTCCGGCTTCTCTCCTGAAGCAGGGAGTATAAGCTGTCATCTTTACGGGCAAGCCGGCTTCTTTTAAAATTTCATCCCGATAAATATTGGTTACCGGTACTTCAGCAGTGGGTATTAAATAAAACCCATCGGCAGTTATATGATACATCTGTCCTTCTTTATCCGGTAATTGCCCTGTTCCATAAGCAGATGCTTCATTAACCATTAATGGAGGTAAATATTCTGTGTAACCTGCTGCCGTGTTATAATCCAGAAAATATTGAATTAAAGCACGCTGCAATTTGGCTCCCTTTCCTTTGTATAATGGAAAGCCACTGCCGGTTATTTTGGCCCCGGTCTCAAAATCAACCAGGTCATATTGTTTTATCAAATCCCAATGAGGTACTGCAGTTGCAGGCAGTGAAGGTTTAGATCCTCCGGCTCTTACCACTTCATTCTCCTCCGGAGTTTTACCTTTTGGAACAGATGTATGGGGAAGATTGGGAATTAAATAAAGTATTTCCCGGATACGGGCCTCTGTTTCCAACTTACCGGGTATTATAGCCGATTTCAAATTTGCTACTTCTTTTTTCTTTTCCCCGGCAAGGTCTTTGTTACCTTTTGCCATTAACTGACCTATTTCCTTTGAGGCAGAATTTATTTTAGAGAATATTTCTTCTTCAGTACGTTTATAATTCCTGAGATCTTCATCTAACTCAATTAGCTCATCAATTAATTCTAACTGATTAAAATACTTCTTAGCCAATTTCTCTTTTACCAATGCCGTGTTCTGCCTGATATAACTGATCTGTAACATCTGTTTTAAGATTTTTGACAAAGGTAAGGTTTTGATTTTTTTTGTTTACCGGCAGTTGAACGCTGCTAAGGCTTTATTGGCGACGCTCCGTTCATCTACTTATCTTTGCTCATACTTAATTACGTTTTGTACCTCTCCGCTTTGCTTTATTGAATAGTCAGTTCCTCCGCAGCGGCGGAGGCACAGGGGGTTTTTATTATATTTGCAAAATGCAACACGTAACAGACGATTTACAGGTACGGTGGCTTAAACTTCGCATCAAACTAAAAGAACGTTTTGGTATCAAGCCTGATATGGATGGTATTCTGTTTTTAATTGGCATCCAGGAGCTGGGCAGCGGTAAACAGGAATTTACAAAAGAAGAAAAACAGGACCTGATGCATATAGCTGTTTGTACAGTACTTTCACTAAGCGGTTATTATTTACCGGAAGGCAATGATGAAGAAGGATGGCCGCATTTTAAACAGTTAAAACCATTGCCTGGTTTTATATTAATAGAACAGGAAAATTTTTTAAAAGATCATATTTTACTATATTTCCAAAATCAAAATTTTATTGATTAATTATTTATTTACTTATGAACAGATGTAGCATTGTTTTTACCACATTATTATTGATGTTTTTCACAATTGGTGCACATGCCCAGGTAAAAAAACCGGTAGCAAAAAAACCGGTAGCAAAAAAAACAGTTCCAATAAAAAAGAAAAAAATAAATGCCATTGCCACAAAGCCGGTTGTGGTTCCGGGGGTCAGGGTAAAGGTAACAACCGATTCAGGTGTATTTGTAATCCGGCTGTATGATAAAACGCCCGGGCATCGCGATAATTTTATCAAACTGGTCAATGATCATTTTTTTGACAGTCTTTTGTTTCACCGGGTCATAAACGGTTTTATGATCCAGGGCGGTGATCCACAAAGCAAAAATGCATTACCCGGCTCTATGCTTGGTAATGGAGATGTTGGTTATACCATTCCGGCTGAATTTGATACTTCCTTATTTCATAAAAAAGGGGCACTTGCGGCAGCCAGGACCTCTAATCCCGAAAAAGCCAGCAGTGGCTGCCAGTTTTATATTGTTCAGGGAAAGAAGTATACCGATGCAGAAATTAACATGCTGGAAATGCAAAAAGGCATAAAATATTCTGCCCAAAAGCGCAATATCTATCAAACCATTGGCGGTACTCCGTTTTTAGATATGGACTATACTGTTTTTGGAGAAGTGGAAAGTGGTTTGGAAGTGATTGACAAAATTGCTTCAGTAAATATTGATGGAAATA
>JAYTOF010000111.1:0-2467 GCA_043747955.1 Chitinophagaceae bacterium | reverse complement strand
CTGCAGTTATTTATGACAGAGATCATTCTTCTTTTTCAGCATTAAAACCCGGTATGCTGAACTGGGATGAATTACTGGAAGATTGCGGGTGGTTTCATTTCAGCGCCATTAGTCCTGCATTGAATGATACAATTGCAGCCGTTTGTAAAGAAGGACTGCAAGCTGCTTCAGCAAAGGGGTTAACTATATCAGTCGATTTGAATTACCGGGCTAAACTCTGGCAATATGGTAAATCTCCGGTAGAAGTAATGCCTGAACTTGTTACGTATTGTAATGTGGTAATGGGGAATATCTGGGCTGCTGAAATTTTACTCGGATTGCAATCTAACATAAAAGAAAGCAAAGGGAAATCAAATGAAACACTGATCGAAGGGGCCGGCAACAGCATGAAACAAATGCATCTGTCTTATCATAAAATAACTGCCATGGCATATACTTTCCGCCTGGAAGAATCCTATTTTGCGGTATTGCAGCATGGCGTTGTTATGAAAGTTTCAAAAGATTATCCGTTAATCAATATTGCAGATAAAGCAGGCAGCGGCGATTGTTTTATGGGCGGGCTGATTTACGGATTAGTTAATCAGCACCAACCCCAGGATATCATCAACTTTGCAGGGGCTGCTGCCGTTGGTAAAATGCGGGAAAAGGGGGATGCTACCAATCAAACTATTGCGGATGTAAAAAAAATAATAGCTGAACATGAATAAACAAAAAATAATAGATGCCATTATTGAACAGGGAATGTTGCCTTTGTATTATCACGAAGATGCGGAAACAACTTTGGAACTTGCCCGGTCTTTATACAAAGCCGGTATTCGTGTTATTGAATATACAAACAGGGGAGAAAATGCCATTGATCATTTTAAATTACTCATTCAGGAAAGAGATAAAAATATGCCTGGTTTGTTATTAGGTATTGGAACAATTAAGACCACTGCCGATGCAAATAATTTTTTATATGCAGGTGCCGATTTTATCATTTGTCCGATTGTAGTACCTGCTGTTGCAGCTATAGTGCATAAGGCCGGTAAATTATGGATACCGGGTTGTATGACAGTTACTGAAATTGCAATGGCAGAAGAAGCAGGGGCAACATTAGTAAAACTTTTTCCCGGAAATATTTTAGGCTGTGCATTTGTATCGGCCATTAAAGATCTCTTTCCCAATTTATTATTTATGCCTACAGGTGGCGTTGATACAACCAGGGAAAATATTGAAGGATGGTTTAATGCCGGTGTTTGCGCAGTTGGTATGGGCAGTAAGCTCATCAGTAAAAATTTTATGGAAACAATGGACTATGCAACTATTGAGCACGAAACAAGACAAGTACTGGAATTAATTCAACAAATAAAAAAATAAAAACTCCATTCCGTAAAGATGCTGGTACATCCCTTTTGAGGATGGGCGCAAAAAAATTAAGCATGACACAGCAAGCCATAGGAAAATACAGGTGGACGATTTGCGCAATGGTATTTTTTGCAACAACCATCAATTACCTCGACAGGGCCGTTATTTCCATATTAAAATCTCCGTTAACAAAAGAGTTTAACTGGACAGAGACTGATTATGCCAATATTGTGATTGCCTTTCAGATCTGTTATGCCATTGGTTTTTTAGGTGCCGGCCGGTTAATAGATAAACTGGGAACAAAGATCGGCTATGCACTGGCTACTGCTTTGTGGAGTGTAGCTGCTATTGCACATGGTTTTGTAACCAACACCCTGGGATTTATGGTTGCCCGTGGTGCTTTAGGATTTACAGAGTCAGGTAATTTTCCGGCTGCTATAAAAACTACTGCCGAATGGTTTCCAAAAAAAGAACGGGCATTTGCAACAGGCATATTCAATTCAGGCGCTAATATAGGAGCCATTATAGCACCTCTTACCGTACCTGCTATTGCCGGATTATGGGGCTGGAAGTGGGCATTCATATTAACCGGTTTGGTTGGTTTTATATGGCTGATATTCTGGTTTATCATTTATGAAGTTCCAAAAAAACATAAAAAATTATCACAAGCAGAGTTTGATCATATCCACAGCGACCCGGAGGATGAAAAAGATGAGCAGGGAATTAATAAAACAATATCCTGGATCAGATTACTAACCTACAAACAAACCTGGGCATTTGCAATGGGTAAATTTTTAACTGATCCTGTTTGGTGGTTTTATTTATTCTGGTTGCCCGATTTTTTAGAAAAGCAGTATGGATTATTGGGAACTGCTAAATCATTACCGTTGGCATTGGCTTATACATTATCAACTATTGGAAGTGTGTTTGGCGGATGGCTGCCCATGTCGTTCATAAAAAAAGGCTGGCCTGTTTTTAAAGCCCGTAAAATATCAATGCTCCTGTTTGCACTTGCTGTTTTGCCGGTTGTATTTGCCCAATACCTGGGTAGTATCAATATGTGGTTAGCCGTTATGATGATTGGTTGTGCAATGGGCTCACACCAGGCATGGAGCTCAAA
>JAYTOF010000110.1:0-10477 GCA_043747955.1 Chitinophagaceae bacterium | reverse complement strand
GGAATGTTGAAATGCCATTCCGGTCTCACTGCCTTACAAAAAATAGGTGCCGGTTTGATCGCGGGATCGTACGATGGCTTTCAACCTGAACAGTTTGGTATAATTATTCCATATCTTTAATCCCATTAAATATAAACTGCTGAATTTATTAATCCCGCTATTAAAACAGTATGAAGCACCTTTTTCTTTTATCTTTTTCTATTCTTTTTTTAAACGCCTGTTTTTCACAAACTCCAATTAATCCTGCCCAGATAGATATTGTACGGGACTCATTTGGGGTACCGCATATTTTTGCCAAAACAGATGCAGCAGTTGCCTATGGCCTTGCTTGGGCCGAGGCTGAAGATGATTTTAAAAGTATGCAGGAAGTGATCTTACCGGCAAAAAACCTGATGGCTTCAGTACAGGGTAAAAGCGGGGCTGCCGGTGATTATGCATTCGCCCTGTTTCGCTGCAGGGAAATAACAGAAGAAAAATGGCATACCCTCACCCCTGCATTTTTAAAATTAATTGACGGCTATATACAGGGTTTAAATGACTATGCTAAAAGTCATCCCGCAGAAGTACTGCACAAAAAAATATTCCCTGTTACGGCAAAGGAATATATTTCATCCTCGGTTTTTGCACTTACCATATTTAATGGAGCCGACCAGGCCCTGATCAGGATCTTTAACAATAATGAATGGGAAGCACCTGAGTTAAATAAAAAAGGAAGTAATTCAGCAGCCATCAGCTCATCAAAGACAAGCACCGGCGAAACTTTTCTTTTAATAAATGCACACCAGCCAAACACAGGGCCACAGGCATTTTACGAAGCACATCTCTGCAGCGAAGAAGGATTAAATATTACAGGTGGGTTACTGGCTGGCGGCCCCTGTATCCTGCATGGTGTAAATGAAAATTTAGGCTGGGCACACACCGTAAATTATTGCGACAGGTTAGATGAATTCCAGTTAGAGATGAATCCGGCCAATCCTTTACAATATAAGTTTGACGGGCAGTGGCTTGACCTTGAAGTAAAAACCATCAGGCTGAAAATAAAAGGTATCCCTGTAAAAGTAAAAAGAAAACTTTACTGGAGTAAATATGGTGCTACCATGAAAAACAAACAGGGGTTTTTCTCCATGAGGCTGGGTGCCAATATGAAAATTGCAGTGCTTGACCAATGGTATCAAATGAACAAAGCAAAAAACTTTACCGAATTTTACAGGGCACTTAACAGGCAGGAGTTAAGCATGTTCAATATCATGTATGCCGATAAGTATGATACTGTTTTCTATCTTAATAATGCCCTGATGCCTGCAAGAAATATTGCCGAAGTATATAACTGGAAAAAAACGGTACCCGGCAATACCTCCAAAACTTTATGGACAAATTTCAGGGCCGTAAATGAATTACCACAATATATTAATCCAAAAAGCGGGTTTTTATTCAATACCAATCATTCGCCCTTCCTGGCAACTGCTGCTGCCGATAACCTGAAACCTTCCTCTTTTGCAAAAACAGATGGATGGGAGCAATATCATCTTAACCGCAGTGTCCGTTTTCTGGAATTATTTCCACAACATGAAAAACTGAGTTTTGAAGAATTTAAACGGATAAAATTTGATAAACAGCTGCCGGCTGTTATGCAATATCCGTACAGGCTGGATTCTATGTTTACATTAAATGAAAACCGGTATCCGGCTTTTGCATCATTAATAACAACCTTTAAAAACTGGAATAAACGTGGTGATACCGACAGTAAAGGTGCAGCCATTTTTTTATTAACCTATGAGTATTTAAAAAAACGGTTATCCGGCCAGGCGCCCAGGCTTGTCACTGAACAGGAAGCTGCAGAAACTTTTATGCATGTGCATGATTATATGAAAAATCATTTTGGCAGAACAGATCTTACCTTAGGCGATATTCAAAAATTAGTAAGGGGTGATAAAGAATGGCCGCTGGGCGGTTTCCCCGATCTGTTATCACCGCAATGGACAGAATCTTATGTCAACGGAAAACTTAAATCGGTTGGCGGCGACGGGCTGATCATGTTTGTACGTTTTCCCAAGGATGGATTGCCCTTAATAGAATCTATAAATATGTATGGTGCCAGTGCAAAACCGGGTAACAAACATTATGACGACCAGGTGGAAATGTATTTAAAACAACAGACCAAAAAAATGACTTTGGATAAAACAACAGTTTATAAAAATGCAGAAAGGATCTATCATCCGGGTACACATAAATCTTAAATTGAATTTAAAACGTCTGTAATTTTTTTAGAAGCAACCACAATCTCTTCATTATTTATAGTTAGCGGTGGAACAATACGCAAACAGTTTGAAGCAAACAGGAACCAATCAGTAAATACCCCGGCAGCACTTACTGATGCAGTATCAATCAACGTATCTATTACTTTCTTATTCATTTCAAAACTCTCAAACTCCACGGCAATCATTAACCCACGGCTTCGCACGGCAGTAATTTTTGGATGCTGTAATAATGAAATAAATAATGCTTCTTTCTCTTTAACCCCATCAATCAGATCTTCATCCAGCAAAACCTTACATGCTGCCAACCCGGCTGCACAACAAACCGGGTGGCCGCCAAAAGTACTGATATGGCCCAATACCGGGTCATGGGCCAAGGATCCCATGATTTTTCTATCGGCAATAAATGCTCCAAGGGGCATACCACCACCCAACGCCTTGCCCAATAATAAAATATCAGGTATGATATCAAACTGCTCAAAGGCCCAAAGCGTACCATTTCGCCCAAAGCCACATTGTATCTCATCCAGTATTAATAGTGTGCCTGTTTCATCACATTTTATACGCAATGCTTTTAACCAGTCCTGAAGCGGAACCAAAACGCCTGCTTCTGCCTGTATAGTTTCGGCAATAACACAAGCCGTTCTTTTTGTTATATTTTCAAGATCTTCAAATGAATTATAATTCAATTGCAGCACATCGGGTAATAATGGCCGGAAAGCCTGTTGCCAGTATTCGCTTCCCATGATGCTTAATGCACCCTGTGTACTTCCATGGTAAGAATTTTTAAAAGAGATGATCTGTGTTCTGTTGGAATATCTTTTTGCCAGCTTCATAGCGCCTTCCGTTGCCTCACTTCCAGAAGCTGTAAAAAAAACAGAATGTAGTGTTGGGGGTAAATGATCGGCTAATAATTTGGCATAGTGTACCTGCGGGCTTTGTACCAGTTCCCCATACACCATGATGTGCAGATAATCATCCAATTGTTTTTTAATGGCTTCAATAACTTTTGGATGACGGTGCCCTACACTGCAAACACTGATACCGCCGATCAGGTCTATATATTCCTTTCCATCAGCATCATACAGCTTACATCCGGATGCTTTTACAACTTCCAGGCTCAACGGTGCAGTTGATGTTTGGCCTATATGATTTAAAAAAAGTTGCCGGTTGGTCATGATCACTTAATATTAGTGCAAAATAATGGTATCTGTATATAAAAAATAAAAAGCTTTAGTGTGTAAGTATTCGCCCGTTTCGTATTTCATTACAGGAAATAATTAACTTTTTCCGGAAAATATAAAAGCAGTTAGTTCGTAATTTGTACAATGATTAACTTCGGGGCACAATTACTTAATTAATTATTTAATGAGATTTTTTCTTACCCTTTTTTGCTGTTTCAGTTTTAATTTGTTTTTACCGGCACAGGAAAATAACAGGAGGCCCAAAATTGGACTTACGCTGAGTGGGGGCGGTGCAAAAGGCCTGGCGCATATTGGCATTTTAAAAGCATTAGACAGTGCCGGGCTGAAAGTTGACTATATTACCGGCACCAGTATGGGAGGTATTATTGGCGCCCTGTATGCTGTTGGCTACAGTGGTGCAGCAATTGAAAACATCATGAAGAAAATAGATTGGGATGTGTTGTTTTCCAATAACATTCCGTTACAATCGCTTTCTATGGAAGAGAAGGATCAGTACAGCCGGTTCGCTATTGAATTACCCTTTATCAATAATAAGATCCGTTTGCAAACGGGCGTCATTAAGGGACAGGAACTTAATTCGAAATTTTCTGAACTGTTTTTTCATGTGTCAGATATCCGCGACTTCAGCCGGTTTAAAATACCCTTTAAATGTATGGCCACCGACCTGGAAACAGGCGACCTGGTAGTATTGGATACGGGAAATATAACAATAGCCCTCAGTGCTACAATGGCTATACCATCTGTTTTTTCGGCAGTAGCCATTGGAAATAAAAAATTAGTGGATGGCGGCGTAGTAAGAAATTTTCCGGTAAAAAATGTAAAAGAGATGGGGGCTGATATCGTGATCGGAAGTAATGTAAGCGGTGGCCTTGCAACAAAAGACAAAATACTCAACCCTATAGATGTAATTCTGCAAATGGCATTTTTTAAAGAAGCAGAGGATTTTAAAAAAGAAATCCCTTTAACGGATGTATATATTTATATGCCGCTTCAAAATTACAGCATGAGCAGTTTTGGCAGCAGTGATCTAATAATGGAAAAGGGCATTGAAACCGGGCTTTCGTATTACCCGCTTTTTAAAAAACTTGCTGACAGCATTAATACGTTAGGAACCGTTCCGGAAGAAAAAATGAATACCATTGAAAAACATGCAGTCTTTATTACAGACTACCAGGTAACCGGTCTCCGGAAAACAACTGCCATTTTTCTCAGTCACCTGATGAATTTTTATGATAACCGGAAATATACAGCTGAGCAAATCAATAAAAAAATAATCCGTGCCTATGGCTCCCGTTATTATAACCGTATTACGTATTCCCTGGATTATATTAAAAAAGATACTGCCAGAATTATTTTTAATGTAGAAGAAAATCCGGGTACTTTTTTAAAGGCTGGTTTGTATTATACCAGGTTCAGGGGTATTAATGTAAACCTCAATATTACTACGCGTGATTTTATTATTCCAAACTCAAAAAGTATGGTCTCTCTTTCATTAGGCGAGAGTATACAGGTGGAGGCAGAACATTTACAATACATGGGCCGGATAAAAAACTGGGCATTTATTACGGGCTTCCGGCTCGATAACCAGGAAATCAGCACTTACCAGAATTTTAAACTGGATGGCTCCTATAAACAAAATTATTCCAGGATCTTGCTCAACTTTCAAAACAGTGGTAACAATAAAATTGCAGCAGGTATAGGTTCTTCATTTGAATATGTCCGCTACAACCCTGCAATTAGTTCTGTTTCCGAAACCAAAGGAAGAATGACTGCATTAAAAAGTTATGGCTATATAAAATACAATACCGTAAATCAGATATTCTATCCTACCAAAGGCATTAAATTAAATACGGAGTTCGGATTTGTTTATGATCAAAGATCAAACTTAACCCAATATCAAAATGGATTACCTGTAATTCCGTCAGATCTGAATTTTGATAATTACAGCCGGTTTACTTTCGACGGCACCGTATATACATCTTTAAATAAAAAAATTACATTTTATTCTGAGCTTCAGGCCGGCATCAATTTTACCGGAAATCCAAATGTGCTCAATAATTTTTTAATAGGGGGCATTAACGGGTATTTTCGTAACCAGATAAGATTTGCCGGTATACAGGAAGCTACCATTAATTCATCCAGTGTTGTTGCCTTACAACTGGGCCTGAGATTCAACTTGCTTAATAATTTTTACCTGATTGGCAGAATCAATGGATTATTAAAAGATTTTGTAACAAATAATAATGCTACTTCAGGCATTGATGTACTGAGTGGTTATGCAGTAACATTTGCCTATAAAACGCCAATTGGGCCATTGGAATTAAGTGCCATGTATTCTGATCAGAGTAAAAAATTACAATCATATGTTATGTTTGGAATTACCTTTTAAATAAAAAAAACTGTTTTAATTTAGTTTGTTTCTCTGATAAAAAAAATTTACACAAATCTGCTTTGTATCTGGTTTCTCTGCATTTAGCGGAAGCAAAGGGGATAAAATCAATATTATGCCAGTTATTCTTCCGGTTAAAGGAATATTTCCAATCTTTGGAAAAAACTGTTATACAGCTCCAAATGCCACTATTGTTGGGGATGTGGTTACAGGTGATGATTGCAGTATCTGGTTTAATGCAGTTGTAAGGGCGGATGTGAATATAATCCGCATAGGTAACAAAGTAAATGTACAGGATGGGGCAGTCATTCATTGTACCTATCAGAAAGCCGGCACCATAATTGGAAATAATGTTAGTATTGGACACAATGCAATCGTACATGGATGCGTTATAAAGGATAATGTACTCATAGGAATGGGTGCCATTGTGATGGATAACGTGGTTGTAGGCAGTAACAGTATAATTGCAGCGGGTGCCGTTGTACTTGAAAATACCAAAATTGAAGCCGGAAGCATTTATGCCGGAATACCAGCCAAAAAAGTTAAAGATATCAGCCAGGAGATGATAAGCGGTGAAATTAACAGGATAGCTGAGAATTATGTGATGTACAGTGGGTGGTTTAAAGAAGCTTCCGGTCTGGCCGCTCCGGGCGGGAGGGAACTAGAAGTATAAAACGAAGATCATGTTTTGTAAAATGAAATATGTTTTACAAAGCTGATAAAGAAAGAATAAGGCTGAATTGGAATATACCCCGTTTGAATAAGGGAAGGCCTGCCGCCTCCTCTCTTTGCAGCAAGGTGAGGCTTTGGAATGACGTTTTAAAAGCGGAAATAATATAACTTTAAAAAATGAAAAAGATACTGTTGATTATTATTTGTGCTTCGTTCTTACTGAGCGGATGTTTTATCAGCAGGATATTTACTAAAAAAGAAAAGTATGGTTGCCCCACAAATGGCAGAAATGTTGGCGCTGAAAAAATATTAAGCGGAGATGCAAAAGCCATTAAAGCAGAAAAAAAAGCTAAGTTTAAAGGCGGAAGATAAAGTGATACAGCAGTGTGGTAAAAAGCTTTTATAGAAGCAGACAATAACCGATATTTTATTTTATAAACCCTACACCTATGTGCTACGAACTAAAAACCAATAATGGCTGTACCGAAGCTGTTATTGATGACAATTGCGGTATTTCCAAATTTTACGCTATTGCCAATACCCTGGCAACAGATCTAAAAGTTAAATTTATCAACCAGGTTGATGATGCGGAAACACTGGATTGGGATTTTCAATACCGTGGACAGTTTTTAACGCTTCACTATAATATCTTTAATGGCGTAAGTATTTATCCCCAGCAGAAAAAAAATATAGCTAAAAATAACAATGTGGTTATGGAAGTTGCTTATTTTTTAGAGACCCGGGCCTATTGATCAATAGCTTTTTTCATTAATTGATTCAAGAATATTACAATAACTGATATACCTGTCCATATGAATAGTGCCGTTTTCAACTGCACTTTTTACAGCACAGGAAGGTTCATTCAGGTGCATACAATTATTAAACTGGCAGTCATTAATTAAAACCCTCATTTCGGGGAAATAATGGGACAGCTCTTTTTTTGAAATATCTACCAACCCCAGTTCCCTTATTCCCGGAGTATCAATAATTTTACCTCCTTCAAGCAGATCAAACATTTCGGCAAATGTGGTTGTATGTAAACCCTTGCCGCTCCATCCGCTCACATCCTGGGTCTTTAATTTCATATCCGGAAAAATGGCATTTATAAAAGTTGATTTACCCACTCCTGAATGTCCGCTTAACAAAGTCACTTTGTTTTTCAATAAAGCTTCTACTGCTGATACTCCATCGCCCGTTGTTAAGCTCATGGATAAAACTTTATAACCAATGGCCTCATAAATATTTTTAACTGCTGCAAATTTATCTTCCTCTTTTTTTTGGTACAGGTCAGATTTATTAAAAACAATGATGGAAGGCACATGATAAGCTTCTGAGGTTATTAAAAACCGGTCAATAAAACCCAGCGATGTTTTGGGGTCTTTAAGGGTGGCAAACAAAAGCGATTGGTCTAAATTAGAAGCAACAATATGATGCTGGTGTTTATTTGCCGGAGAAGTACGGGTGATATAATTTTTACGGTCTTCAATTTCGGTAATTGTTACCGATCCTTCCAGCTCATTCTCCATTTCAATAGTAACCAGGTCGCCAACTGCGATCGGGTTGGTACTGGTAAGTCCGTCAATTTTAAATTTGCCGAGTAGCCGGGCATTAAAGGGGTTGCCGCTATCATCTTTTACCATGTACCAGTTTCCGGTGCTTTTATATACGGTTGCTTTCATCAGGAACAAATTTCACTAATTAAAACGACTTACACTAATTATTGAAATTTAGGAAAATAATTCTAAAACCTATCCGGTTTAATAACTCAATTAAAAATAGTTAAAACTTATTTTATCAATTAGATCACCCAAAATAAAACCCGTATAAACCTTACGGGTTCATCAGGGGAATTTCCGGAATAGGGTAAATTTCAACAGCAGTTCCATGATCAGAAATGCCAATGCAGCAATAATAAAGGGAAAGAATTTTTCGGTGTACCGGGTTCGGGTTGAAATCTCAACCTTTGATTTTTCAAGGTTGTTTATTTCAGCATAAATACCGGTAAGCCCGGCATTATCCTTTGCCCTGAAATATTTGCCTCCGGTTTGAAATGCAATTTCTTTCAATAGCTTTTCATCAATGGAAACTTTGCCCTTTTGCATAACTACACCCATTGGCGTATTTACCGGCTGGGGAGCATAGCCATCGGTTCCAACACCAATGGTATATACTTTTACCTGAAATGCTTTCGCTATTTCTTTAGCAGTTTCAGGATCAATAAGTCCCCCGTTATTTTCTCCGTCGGTTAATAAAATAACTACTTTGCTTTTTGATTTACTGCTGCGCAACCGGTCAACACTGGTTCCTAAACCTGAACCAATGGCTGTACCATCTTCCAGTAAACCATTACGTATGTTTTCAATGGCCGATACCAAAACCCGGTAATCAGTGGTAAGCGGGCATTGTGTAAAACTTTCACCCGAAAAAATTACAATACCGATCCTGTCCGTAACCCTTTTGTTCACAAAATCAATAGCCACGTTCTTTGCTGCTTCCAGCCTGTTGGGCGTTAGATCCTGCGCCGTCATACTTCCGCTAACATCAATACATAAAACAATATCAACCCCCTCTCCTTCTGCATTTTGCTCTTCATAAATAGTTTGGGGCCTTGCCAATGCAGTTATAATACATACTACAGCCAGCAATCGTAAAAAAAACGGGAAATGCCGTAAATACGATTTCCAGGAGCCTAAACCCTTTGCCGAAGAATCTGAAATTATGATTGCACCCTGTTGCCTGTCATTTTTTAATACGTACCAAATAATAAGCACCGGTACCAATACCAGTAACATAAAAAACCAGGGCTGGCCAAAGATGATATTTTTAAAATAGTTGAAAAGCAAGGTTATTATAAAGGTTTAGGAGACTCTAATAAATTTATAGTCTCTGTTATTTTTTGTTTACAATCTTCACTTTCATCCGGCAAAGGCAAATACTTTGCAAATTTTACCACATCTGAACAACGCAGAACGGTTGCTAAGTTTGAAAGGTTACCTGCTGACATATTGTTTTCTGACATGATGATTAAAAGATCACCGGTAGTTTTGTTCAACAGATTTTTATTTTGTTTACGGCCGGCATATCTTTTAAAAATTTCAGCAATTTTTGAATGATACATTTTAACTGCTGCTGCATCCTGTAAATTGAATTTTGCAAGCCTGTTTATTTCCTGCATAGCCTCCTGGTAAGGTGAAAGTTTAGCCAATGAATCTCCAGAAATTAATTTTCTCTTCTTTTTCCAATACCGGTACAGAAAAAAAAGTATAAGCAGCAACACGATAATGCCGGTAGTAATATAATACCAGTTATAATTGATAACCGAAACCATGATAATTGGCTTGATATCGCGAAGCTGATCGGTGCTGTCCGGGGGAGAATAGGAAACCTTAATAACTATAGAATCAGTAATAAATCTGGTAACTGGCTGCCCAGCCAGATTAACAAATGATATGGGTAATGACGGGAATACCCATTTACCGGAGTCGAAGCTTGTAAACACAATGGTTTGTTCAATCTCTTTTGAATTGTCTTTATTAATGAGGGTATCTGTTTTACCACTTTCAACAATATCAAAATGCGGAATAGAATCGGGTAATGAAAACCAATTTTTTAAACCAAAGGAACCGGCCGGTAATATGGCTTTTATTTTAAGCTTTACCTGTTCACCAATTAAGATCTCTTTCTTATCAGCAGTAGTTTGAACTGCCTGGCTAAAACACAAATGTGCACAAAAAGAAAAACAGGTTGTTAATCCAATATATAAAGCTTTCCGGCTTTTTTTTGTTTTCACCATTATCTTATCTGTGTCATATTCTTTTTATAAAAAACTTCTGCAGTATTTTTACATAGTCATCATCTGTCCGTATATGTAATAATTCAGCGCCTGCTTTCCTGAAATAATTTTTACTCAATTCGCTTTGCTGCATAAAATGCTGCTGGTAATTGTACCGTACCAT
>JAYTOF010000109.1:0-3927 GCA_043747955.1 Chitinophagaceae bacterium | reverse complement strand
ATAGACTTGTGGCAGGTGAAAGCGGTTATGCAACGGCAAAAATCAGTTAGCCAATGGCAGAAAAGCCTGTAACTACAGCAGGCCTTTTGTACTTTTGATGTAATTGTATAAACATGAATATTATTATAACCGGAGCCTCCAAAGGAATAGGAAAAGCGATAGCAGAAATATTTGCCGCTAATGGGCACACTATTTTTATTACCAGCCGGGGTGAAGTGGCTTTGTATAAAGCAATGGAAGAATTGCAAACAAAATATCCTGCGGCCGCTATAAAAGCAAAACCATTTGATGTAAGTATAAAAGAACAAGCCATTGCATTTGCCAATTGGTGTTTGGGGTTAGGTGTTCCGGATATTGTAGTAAATAATGCCGGTGCCTTTGAGCCGGGCAGTATTCATAATGAAAGAGAAGGTTTGTTGGAAGAACAACTGGCGATCAACTTATTTAGTGCTTATCATTTTACAAGAACGGTATTGCCAAAAATGATGGAAGTAAAGCAGGGTCATGTGTTCAATATCTGTTCTATTGCAGCATTAAAAGCCTATGACAATGGCGGAGCTTACAGCATTAGCAAGTATGCACTGCATGGCTTTAGTAAAAACCTGCGGGAAGAAATGAAACCCTATAATATAAAAGTAACGGCTGTTTTTCCCGGTGCTGTACTTACTGATAGCTGGGGTGATTTTGATAACTCCACTCACCGGATTATGGAAGCGGTTGATATTGCGACAATGATTTATGCTGCTTCACAGCTCTCGGTTCAGGCCTGTGTAGAGGACATTGTTATACGACCACAACTTGGTGACCTTTAAACCGCTAAAAGTTAGTATTGCCCTTTGGTAAATTTTAAACTCTTCTTTGAGAAAGCCGTTATATTTTAGTACGATCATTCATGAAGAAAATAGTTGCCATATTTACCCCTCTCTTATTTGTAATACCGGGTTGGTCACAGGTTTCCTTTAAAACGATTGTGCCGCAGCAGCCTGTTGTGGCCGGCGAGTCTTTTCAGGTGCAATATATTATTGAAGATGGGGAGAAGACAATGAATGTGAAGCCCCCGGCCTTTAATAATTTTCGTTTTGTAACAGGTCCGAATATTTATCTGGGTTCGATTTCTACATCAAACGGGATGAAGCCGCTTAGCAATGCTGTTTATACCCTTGAGGCAATAAGACCCGGAAAGTTTGTTATACCCGGTGCAACAATAACTTTTAATGGTAAAACAATTCGCAGTAATGATGCGGTGGTGCAGGTGGTTTCAAAGGAAGAGGCCGTAAGGAGATTCAACAAAAACAGCGGCATCAGTAATTCAGATTATTTTTTACGGCCCGGTGAGGATGGCTATGAAAAAATCCGGCAGAACCTTTTTGTAAAAGTATCGGTAGATAAAAAAAACTGTTATGTAGGCGAACCAGTACTGGCAACTTTCAAATTATACTCAAGGCTTGAATCAAAATCAGATATAGTAAAGAACCCCGGCTTTTATGGTTTTACCGTGTACGATATGGTAAATCTTGCAGACAAGCAGGTAGCTACCGAGAATCTAAATGGTAAAATTTTTGATGTACATACTATCCGCAAGGTGCAGCTATACCCACTACAGGCAGGCATATTTACCATTGATGCGATGGAAGTAAAGAATAGAGTTGAATTTTCTAAAAGTGCAGTGAATAAAAAAACAGAACAGGAAATTATTGAAGGTCTTTTAGGAAACAACGATGACGAAACCCCAAAGGAAGGGACAGATGTGTTTGAAACAACTATCAATACGGAGCCGGTTGTTATTAATGTAAAAGCAGTTCCGGAAAAAAATAAGCCAATAGCTTTTGCAGGGGCAGCTGGCCAGTTTACTATATCAGCCTCAGTACCAAAAAATAACCTGGCAAAGAATGAACAGGGTTTTCTTGATATTACTGTTGCCGGAAAAGGAAATTTTATACAAATAAGTGCACCCGAAGTGCAATGGCCCATAGGAGTAGAGGGGTTTGAGCCAATTGTAAAAGATGAATTAGATAAAACAAAATCACCACTAACAGGCACCCGCATATTCCGGTATACTTTTGTATGTGCCACAGGAGGGGTGTACAAACTATTGCCGGTTAGTTTTTCATTTTTCAATACTGATAGTAACAAGTATAGTACAACGGAAACAAAAAATATTGAGGTGGCTGTGAGTAATGAAGGCATAAAGAAACCAATAACAACAACACAAAAAATATCTGTTGCAGAAAAAAGTGAAAAAGCAGCCAGGGTTGCAGTCGGCATTGTTGTATTACTGGTGCTGTTGATTTTGTTGTATTGGGTATTTAGTAAAAAAAATACGGCGACATCAATACCGCCCAGCCTGAAACCAACCATACCCTCAATAGATGAGTTATTGTCTCCCGTTCAACTATTAGTTTCGGAAGATGGCAGACAGTTTTATACACTGCTTCATACTATTATCTGGCAGTTTGCGGGGGAGGAATTTGATTTATACGGAAGTGGCCGGAATAAACAGGCACTGGCAGTAAAAATGAATACCGCAGGAATTGGTAGCGAAATAATCAACAGGTTGTTCCAGGTACTTGAACAATGTGAAGCAGGAATGTTTACTACGGCCAATTTAGAACAGGATAAACAAGGCCTTTTAACTGAAACAAAAAAAATTCTGGAAACTATTTATCCTTCTGCTGCTTAAATGAGCTATTCTGCATACTTATATCCAACACCTCTTACGGAATGAAAATATTTGGGATTGCGGCTGTCTTCTTCAAAATACTTTCGGAAGTTAAGAATGAAGTTGTCAATCGTTCTGGTAGTAGGATAAACATTATAGCCCCAAACTGATTGCAGGATTTTTTCTCTTGGCACTACTTCGTTTTTATTTTCGATGAGTAACTTAAGGAGCATGGTCTCTTTTTTACTCAGCGAAATTTTTTCACCGTTATTTTTTATGGCTTCCTGCCCCTTAAAATCAAGGGTATTCCCTCCAAATGAATAAGAATCCCCAACAGTTGTTTTATCCTGTAGTTTTTTGTTCTTATTAATGAGTTTATGAATTCTTAAAAGAAGTTCTTCCAGATTAAATGGTTTGGTAAGATAATCATCTGCCCCTTTTTTTAATCCCAACACCCTGTCGGCACTGCTGTTTTTAGCACTTAAAATCAGGATGGGCACTTCATTATTGCTAAGGCGGATTGTTTCGGTAACACTGATGCCATCCATTTCCGGCAGCATAACATCAAGAATAATAAGATCGAAATATTCTCCTTCAATGGTTTTTAGGGCCGCTGCTCCATCAAAGGCTGATGTCACATCATAATTCTCCAGCTCAAGGTTCAGCTTCAGGGCTTCATGAAGATTTTCTTCATCTTCTACGAGTAAAATGGATGTTTTTCTCTCTGCACTCATAATTTTAAAATAACGACAAAATTACTTCCCTGTGGTACATTGTTTGTCACCGAAATGTCGCCATTATGATCCCGGGCTATTTTCCGGCAAAGGTACAAGCCAAGGCCGGTACCTTGAGTTTTACGGGTAGCTTCATTACCGATACGATAGAATTTTGTAAATATCCGTTTCTTTTCTTCGTCAGCAATCCCCGGGCCTTCATCCTTTATTTGTAGTGCAACATTGGTTCTGTGTTTTTTTAGTACTGCGGTAACAGGGCTTTCTTTTGGAGAGTATTTGATGGCATTTTGCAGTAAATTATTAATCAGCATTTGCAGCAACAAGGGGTCGCCTTTTACATCTGCATCAGCTTCTATGTCTTCCCCAAAAACCCTGTCAGGAAAACGGTTCCTGAAATCCTGCATACAATCTTTAAGCAGGGTAGAAAGATCCAATTCTTCTTTTGTTGATTGGTAACCGCCACCTTCTAATTGTGAGGCAATTAAAATATTATTAGTTAAAAAATTTAGCCGGGCCGTTTCATCTAAGGTGTTG
>JAYTOF010000108.1:0-4606 GCA_043747955.1 Chitinophagaceae bacterium | reverse complement strand
GGATAACATTACCCAGGCATAATATCTCGTTGAGTCTTTTGCAACAGAGCCGCCGTTTTGTACAAACAGGGTACCATCATTTCCCCTTCCACTCATACTCAATACAAGTGCCGGTTTTTCATTTTTATAAAAACCATCCATCTGGCGTTGTAATGATTGCTGCTGGCGCCTTGCCGCAAGTTGTTCCGGGCTTACATTTGCCTGTTGCCGTCTTGTGGTATCAGGTTTTGAATTTGCCATTTTATCCAATTGTGTATCTGTAAAACGTTCACCATCGGCTGTAAATGAGGGTCGCAAAGTATCTCTTGAATAAACCATTACGATCTTATCTTTCAGTTTACCCGAATATTTTTGAAACAACTCTGCCGAATCTTTTGCTTTGATCAGCACCACATCACTGCTCATGATCTTTTTCCCCGGCGTACTACCGGTCCATGCCCTGGGTATAGCAACAATGGGTGTATAATAAGGCGCTGTCATGGCAATATAACATCTGGTTTGTTCCCAACCCTTACCAAAATCTCCCCACGGTTCTAATGCTGCATTTACCAATCCTAATTTGGTCAATTCATCTTTGGCCCAGTTTGCTGCCCTAAAAAACCCCGGTGAATTAGTAAGCCTTGGCCCACTAACATCAGTTAAATGAAAAGCGATATCCATCACTTTAGAATTTTCAAGTCCTTCTGTTCTGATTTTGTTGGTGGCATTTGCATCAGTTTGAGCAAAGATGAAATTGCCTGACAGGCACAAGGATAATAAAAACAGCAGTTGTTTTCTCATAATGATTAGTTTAATTATTGAACCTTTAATTTACTCTTTTAAAAATAGAAATACAATTAAATGATGATGGACTGTTTAAATGTGTTTTGTGTTTGGAATTTCCATAATCAGGTTTTCTCCGTAACAACCCGCCGGAGTATGATATCCCGATTTATAATTTCCTTCCAGTATTTTTTTGCTGATAAGTAAACTGCTGTGAGCCGTTAAAGTGTATCCATCAAAACAACTGATACAGGCTGTTACTGTTTTTCCAGCTTTATTACTTACTTCACCCCAAACCATACTGCTGCTTTTTTGCCTTTGTTCATCTGATGGCCCGGCGGGTTTTGCTTTTATTTTTTTCTTAATGATATTGCGTACAAAATCGGTTCTTAACAGCCAGTTGAAGGCCCATTGAAATTTCAGTATCCGGAAAACTTTTGGAGCCATACCTGTGTAGGCCTCAATATTAGGTATTCCGGTTGTTGTATATGCTGTTGAAATATCTCCCCAGGGAATGGTCATAACAAATAAACGCTTCTCTCCTCCACCCGATTCTGTGGAAAAATTCACCCACATTCCTTTTTCTCCTAAAGGTTTTCTTACGATTATTCCATTTACCCTTGCTGCTCCGCCTTCACCAATTTTGCCGGCCATGGTAATTGCGGTACCATGCGATAAACCTCCGCCAACAGATGCAAAAGCAAGTTTTAAATGGGTGGCATCGGGCATTTTATTTTTTAGCTGCAGGGCAATGCAATCTGTGGGCACCACATCAAACCCAACGCCGGGCATCAGCATGATATTTTTTTCTTTAGCGGCTGCATCATATTTTTTGATCATTTCAAAAACTGAAATGTCGCCATTGATATCAATATAATGAACGCCGGTTTGTAAACAGGCTTCTATCATCTGTTTTGCAGTGTACACATATGGCCCAGCTGCATGCAATACCAGTGTAACTTTAGCTAAAGCTTTTTGTAATTGTTCCGCATTATCCAGATCTATGATCCGGTAGGGGAGTTGCAATTCATCAGCCAGTGGTTTAATACTTGCTTCCGTTCTTCCGGCAAGTATGGGTTGAATATTATAGGTTGATGAAAGTTTAGCAATAAGTTTACCAGTATAGCCATTGGCACCATAAAGAAGGAATTGATTTTGCATAATGGAAAGTACCATTTTTTACTGTCATTCCGAAACTGCCTTACGGAAGGCAGGCACAATGAGAAATATCCCTTGATGAATTACCTCCGCCCAGCAGATCTCTTATGTCCCTCAAGGAATCCTGTGGAGGGGATGACAGCACAATTGAATTTAAACTGTTAGTTCGAAACCTGTTCTTCCATATAACTTTCTATCGGCTCACAGGTACAGATCAGGTTCCTGTCGCCAAATGTATTGTTGATACGTGCTATGGAAGGCCAGAATTTATTTTTCATAATATAAGCCAGCGGGAAAGCGGCATCCTGCCTGCTGTAGACATGGTTCCATTCATCGGCACAAACTACCTGTAGGGTATGTGGTGCGTTTTTTAAAGCATTATCAACCTTATCGGCTTTACCGTCTTCTATGGCTTTTATTTCATGGTATATACTGATAAGTGCTTCGCAGAAACGGTCCAGTTCTCCTTTGTTTTCGCTCTCTGTTGGTTCTATCATGATGGTGCCGGGTACCGGAAAACTCATGGTAGGCGCATGAAAGCCATAATCCATGAGGCGCTTGGCCACATCTTCTGCTTCAATGCCCGCCGTAGTTTTAAATGGCCTCAGGTCAACAATAAATTCATGGGCACAGTATCCATTGGCGCCGGTATATAATATCTTATAAAATTTTTCGAGCTTTGCTTTCATGTAATTGGCATTCAATATGGCATATTCAGTAGATTTTTTTACACCTTCAGCTCCCAGCATTTTTATATAAGCATAACTGATCAGTAAAATACTTGCACTGCCATAAGGTGCTGCACTTACAGCCGGTATATTAACTGCAGTTGATTTTAAGGTATCATTTACAGTGTGTCCCGGTAAAAAAGGTTTCAATTTATTGTTTACACAAATCGGTCCTACACCCGGACCACCACCACCATGTGGTATAGCAAATGTTTTATGTAAATTTAAATGGCAAACATCGGCACCAATCATTCCCGGACTGGTTAAACCAACCTGGGCATTCATATTGGCCCCATCCATATAAACCAATCCACCATTATCGTGGATAAGTTTGCAGATCTTTTTTATTCCCTCTTCAAAAACGCCATACGTACTTGGGTAAGTAACCATCAAGGCAGCCAGATTAGCACTATGCTCTGTTGCTTTTAATTTCAGATCAGCTACATCTATATACCCTTTTTCATCACTTTTTACCACCACTACTTTCATGCCCGCCATAATTGCACTTGCAGGATTTGTGCCATGCGCTGAGATCGGGATCAACACAATATTTCTATGGCTTTCATTCCGGTGGGCATGATATGCCCTGATGGTAAGCAAGCCGGTATATTCTCCCTGTGCACCGCTATTAGGTTGTAACGAGCAGGCTGTAAAACCGGTGATCTTACTTAAATAATCTTCCAGTTTAGTGATCATATATTGATATCCCTTTGTTTGGGCAGCAGGTGCAAAAGGATGTACAGAACTGAACTCAGGCCAGCTAACAGGCATTAATTCCGTTGCGGCATTCAGCTTCATGGTGCAGCTTCCCAAACTGATCATCGATGTATTTAAACTCAGATCCTTATTCTCCAGCGATTTGATATAACGCATCATTTCACTTTCGCTGTGGTGTGTATTAAAAACAGGGTGCGTTAAATAAGCCGAAGTTCTTTTTCCAAATAAGGTATCAGCCTCATCAAAAAATAAAACAAATGTTTTTGAAGTAGCCGCTTTAAAAATGGCAACAAGGTTTTTTTCTGTTTCACCAATATAATTACTGGCTACTTCGTCAATTGATAAACTTATGGTTCCATTTGAATGAAAATGAAAATTGGCTTTATTTTTTTCTGCCGCTTTTTTAAAGGCGTTGATATCTGCTATTTCAAATGTGATCGTATCAAAGAAATGGTCATTCAAAACTTTTACACCTATAGTTTTCAAACCCCTGGCAACAGCCGCTGTTAAAACATGTATACGCTGTGCTATTTTTTTCAATCCATCAGGTCCGTGATAAACAGCATACATAGCCGCCATGTTGGCCAGTAAAGCCTGTGCAGTACAAATATTGGACGTTGCTTTTTCTCTTTTTATATGCTGCTCCCTTGTTTGCAATGCCATGCGCAAGGCACGGTTGTTCTGCGCATCAATGCTCACACCGATGATTCGGCCCGGCATGCCCCGTTTAAATTCATCTTTTGTAGCAAAAAAAGCAGCATGAGGACCGCCATAACCCAATGGCACACCAAAACGTTGAGCAGAACCAACGGCAACATCGGCACCCAATTCTCCGGGAGGAGTTAATAAAGTAAGCGCCAACAGATCGGTTGCCATCACAACATAACCATTCACAACATGAACTTTATTTATAAAATCACGATAGTCTTCAACCGAACCCACGTTGTTTGGATATTGTACAATGGCACCAAAATAACTTTCATCAAGCGTTGCCGTTTTATAGTCGCCATAAACCAATTCAATACCAATTGGAGCGGCCCTGGTGAACAACACGGCTTTTGTTTGTGCAAAAATAGTAAAGTCAACAAAAAATTTAGGAGATCCAATTTCTTCAGATCTGTTTTTATGATGAAACAGCATGGCCATCGCTTCAGCTGCAGCAGTTGCTTCATCCAGTAGACTGGCATTGGCTAATTCCAGGCCGGTCAGATCGCAGACCATGGTTTGGTAATTGAGCAGAC
>JAYTOF010000107.1:0-11331 GCA_043747955.1 Chitinophagaceae bacterium | reverse complement strand
TTGGTATTGATAAGTTTGCTGATGCCAATTACAATCTGCAATACAGCACAAAGGACATCCGGGATCTGACAGTTAAGCTGCAGGAAAAGTATGGAAACAACATCATCGTTGATACACTGTTTAATGAAAAGGTAACCGTTAGCAATGTGAAAGCACTGAAACAGAAGCTGCTCCAAACCACTGTTAACGACAAAGTGATCATCTCTTACTCAGGTCATGGACTATTAAGTAAAGCGTATGATTATTACCTCTCAACTTATTCTGTAAATTTTAATACCCCATCCGAAAACGGATTACCATATGATGAACTGGAAAACTTACTGGACAGTATTCCAGCACGGAAAAAACTGATGCTGATAGATGCCTGTCACAGCGGCGAAGTGGACAAAGACGAATTCCGGCAGATAGAAATAAACAAAGCAGTACTCGATTCAAATAATGTAGTATCAAAGGGAGTCATCATTACCAGTAAAACTACCCAATCAAAAAAATTAGGTCTTAAAAACAGTTTTGAGTTAATGCAAAGCCTGTTTGTAAATGTAGGTAAGAGTACCGGAGCTACTATTATATCCGCTGCTGCGGGAACTGAATTTGCCCTTGAAAAAGGTGATCTTAAAAACGGTGTATTCACATACTGTGTTATGGAAGCTATGGATAAATATCCCCGCATGAAAATCAGTGAACTTAAAAAGATAGTTGGCGCAAGGGTAGAATTGCTTACCAACGGAATGCAGAAACCTACTTCAAGAAATGAGGCTATTGCAGTAGACTGGCAAATATGGTGATCGGATTTTAGCTATCAGTTTTAACAGCTACTTTTCAACCCTTACAAATTCCAGGTCATGAAAATCATAACTGAAATCGGTTAATGGTGATATGGCCCTCATTTTTATTCCGGCCGCTTTACCATCTTCATTTAAACTGAAATTAAGAAAGGCATCAGCATCCATACTGCGGTCCTCCCATTTTACTACAAATGTATTACCCTTGTAATAAAATATTTCTCCCGTAAGTTTGGGAGAACGTTTTGAATTAAACCAGGCCTTGCCATTTTTTATAAAAACAGTTACATCACCAAACCATACATCCCTGTACGTACCGGTAAACAAATTGATCATTGATTTATTCTGAACCAGTTGTTTTGCCTTTTCAACTTCATTCCACACAGAATCAACCAATTTTGTTGCCATTGAAACCTGTCCGCTTCTTCCTTTGGAATATTCAGTTACCCGGTCGGTTGCAGTGATCCCATAATAACTGTCTTTTACCTGGTTGGTAATGGCTGTAAATGCAGCCCCTTCCTGCTGGTTGGTAAGTACAATGATCCCAAGATTTAATTCAGGGATCATGGTTATTTGGGTAACCATGCCTTCAAGCCCACCGGTATGGGTCATTTTTTTATACCCTTTTTCATCACTTAAAAAAAAGCCAAGACCATACGCTGCAAAATGGGTATTGTATGGCCCCGGGCCACCTACCTGTATGATAGTTTGTGCTGCGGTTATTTCGCGGTACACTTTTTCTGAAAATAATCTTTTGGATAACCCATCACCATATTTCCCTTTATTGAGCCAAAGCTGTACCCATTTGCACAGGTCGGTAATATTTGAGTTAACACCTCCGGCCGAATGTCCTACTTTAACTGTACTTCTGGCTATAACCTGCACTTTACCATTTACCGGAGCATGTGCGTCAATAACATTGGATTTATCTTTCAGCCTGTCAAATGAACCGGCAGTTTTACCCATGCCCAAAGGCTTAAAAATTTTTTCTTCTACAAATTCGTCCCAACTGCTTTTGGAAATCCTGGCCACAATTTCACCTGCAACAATATAAAGGAGGTTATCATAATCATATTTGGTACGGAAACCCGAAACCTGTTTCAGAAAACGGAGGTTATAAATAATATCTTTTAATTCAAAATTACTTGAGTCGGGAAAAAACATCAGGTCGCCGGCACCGAGGCCAAGGCCGCTGCGGTGGGTGAGCAGGTCACGGACAGTAAATTCTTCAGTAACATACGGACTGTACAATTTAAACTCGGGAATATAGTCTCTTACTTTATCATCCCATTTAATTTTACCTTCATCAACAAGCATCCCCAATGCAGTACAGGTAATTGCTTTACTGTTGGAGGCAATTCCAAACAAAGTATTTTCATCTGCCGGCTGTTTTGTATTTAAAGAACGTACACCATATCCTTTTGCATGAATAATCTTTCCGTCTTTAATAATTCCTACGGCAATGCCGGGCACATCAAAAGCCTTTAAAGTACGTTCAACAAGGCTGTCAATTCCGGTACTGTTTACCTGTCCAAACAACGTAATACTTAAGCAGAATAGTAAGCTGAGGGAGATGAGTTTTCGCATAAAAAATTTTATTTACTGTAGTTTACTTCAAAGACGGTTATTTGAAAAAAGCTGTTAACACATCAGGATTTTCTTGCCGGGTATTTAATTCAACCGGCACATAAACTGATGGTATCATAAAATCAACTTTGTTGCTTCCTTACAAATTTGGTTAAAATAACGATCTGCTGCCCTTCAATCTTTCCTTCTATCTGTGCAGTATTATCTTCCACGATCCTTATATTTTTTACCACTGTTCCCATTTTCGCATTAAGGCTTGAACCTTTTACATCCAGTGAACGTATCAACACAACCGAATCACCGTTTTGCAAAACATGACCATTACTGTCTTTATGCAGATCCACACTTGCATCATTTTCATGATCGCCGGTAGATCTGGCCCAGGCCAGGTTTTCATCACTCAGGTAAAGCAAATCCAGGCTTTCCATCGCCCAACTTTCATGTCGAAGGCGGTTTAGCATCCGCCAGGCAGTTACCTGTACGGCTGGCACTTCGCTCCACATGGTTTCTTTTAAACAATTCCAGTGTTTGCTGTTTAATTCTTCCTTCTTTTCAATTTGTGCCATGCATGCAGCACATATCAATAAACAGGTATCGGCTGAAATACCGTTCTGAGGTGGTACTTCAAATAGCTTTAAGTTAACTGCTGACTTACACAATTCACATTGATTCTGACTTCTTTCTGCCAGTTGCGCTTCAACTTTCATAATACTGTTTAATTTATTGCCTGGCCTGGCCCGTAAAGCAAAAGTAAATGATACAGAACACAATTGAATAAAACATATTTTTTACCGCGATCATAGAAAATATCTTTGTTCTGCTGATTGGTTATTTTTACCATTCCACTTAAATGAAGCTGAAACAGAAAATATATGATCACTATCTGCAGGCTGTACATGACAAGATAACTATGCTGCAAATGGTTTTGGCCGACCTGAAAGAAAGCGTTAGTAACGAAACCAAAAGTACTGCCGGTGATAAGCATGAAACTGCATTGGCTATGTTGCAGATCGAGCAGGCCAATACCCGTGGGCAATTGCAGGAAGTGTTGACACAAAAAGCTGCTTTGGAAAAGATAAACCCCAGATTATCTGCCACAACAGTTGTATTGGGAAGTCTTATCAAAACAAACAGGGGTTACCTGTATATCAGTATTGCTTCCGGAAAAGCCATAATAGATGGAAATTCAGTTATTGCAATTTCTCCACAATCGCCTCTTGGGCAGCAATTAACAGGACTATCTGTATCTGATGTTGCTGAAGTTAACAATAAAACCTACCGCATTGAAAGTATTGAATAAAGAATGTTGATCAGGAATAAAACTTCCGGTTTTTATTTTATCTCAGTTTTTATCATTGAAATTTATATTTTCGTACTATAATGCTTTCATTTTCTAATCCACATATCAGCATCGCAACAATAGCAGATGTACCCGTTATAAAAGACCTGCTGAATATATCCTACAGGGGTGAAGGTTCAAAACAGGGCTGGACAACGGAAGCAAACCTGATTACAGGTACTGTACGTACAAATGAAAAAATGGTGCAGGAAGCTATGCTGCAAAAAAAGAGTACCTTTTTAAAATTTACAAATGAGCAACAGCAAATTACCGGTTGTGTAAACCTGCAGCTTCATGAGCAAAAGATCTATCTCGGTATGTTTAGTGTATTACCGCAATTGCAGGGAGCTGGTATTGGCAAGGAATTATTAAAAGCTGCAGAAGAATATACCCTGCATGTAAAATGCAGGGTTATTTATATGACCGTTATAACTGTCCGTACAGAATTGATCAACTGGTATAAAAGACATGGATATGCAGATACAGGTGAAAGGAGGCCTTTTATTGAAGATGGGGTAACGGGAAAACATGTACAGCCTTTGGAATTTGCAGTATTGGAAAAAACAATCGTACCGTCAGCATTTTCATTGAATAATCCGGAAAATAAATAACCCTGTCTGGAAACCGGATCTTTATGTTTCATGAATACCCCGAATGCAGAAATTACATACTCTGTCAACTTCCCATGTTGCCCGAGTAATGAGATATGATGAAAAAAACATGTTGGATTCAAATAAAACAAATGTCTTCCTTTTATGAAGTAAAAGTTTTACTTTGTGTGGCTCTATCTTATCAAAAGCCTTACCAGCAGCCCACCTGAAAGCCGTATAAGATCCGAACTATGTTGATCCTCTTTTAAAAAGGAAAAAATTGGCTTGATGAAATTTCTTTACCGGGTTATTATCATGATTACCATTGTTGCATTAACTGGTATTGCAAATGCCCAGTCATTGCGGTTTACTGATACCAGTTATGTTAACCTGGACAATGATGCTTCCCTGAAACTCACCAATTTTACATTAGAAGCATGGATCAAAATTGAAGGGTATGGTTCTACCACCGAAACCGGAAGCGGAGGTTTATCAGGTGTGATACCCATTATAACAAAAGGAAGAGCTGATGCTGAAAGTGCGGCCGTTGATGTAAATTATTTTTTAGGTTACCGTATTTCTGATATGCGGCTGGTAGCTGATTTTGAAGATAATGCCACTTCAGCCAATCACCCGGTAGTAAGTACAGGTGCAGGCGGTGTTCTTTCCAATTGTGTATGGACACATGTTGCGGCTTCTTACAATACCAGCACCGATGAATGGAAGTTATATGTGAACGGTGTTCTAAATACAACACTGAGTGCAGGAGGAAATTTTACACCCCAGTCTGCCAGTGATGTGAAAGCCTGTATTGGTTCAACACTAAACAGCAATACATCGATCCGCCCTGGATTCTTTAATGGCAGGATAGATGAAGTGAGAATATGGAACACTGTAAGAACTGAAGTTGAAATACTTGTGAACTATAATTCACAATTAATAAGCGGCACCGGTTTGGCAGGAAGATGGGGATTAAATGAAGGTTCGGGCAGTACCGCTGCTAACTCTGTTGCTGCCGGCCCCACAGGAACATTGGTAAGAAACCCATTATGGGTAACTGGCTTTAATCAAACTGATCCCACGGTTAATTCATCGCTTGGTTTTAATGGGGTGGAAGACTTTGTAACTTTTGGTGCAGCACCCGGATTGAACACAAACAGTGGAACATTTACAGTTGAAGCCTGGATAAGAAATGAAGGTACAGGTGTAGCAACAAGTACCGGCACGGGTGGAATTTCCGGAATTCCAATAGTTGCAAAAGGAAGGGGAGAATCAGAAACTGCCGGACGGAACGTAAATTATTTCCTGGGCATCAACAGCAGTAATATCCTGGTTGCTGATTTTGAAGAAAGTGCCGGTGCCAATCATCCTGCCACAGGAACAAATGCAATACCGCTTAATGTATGGACACATGTGGCAGTTACCTATGGATCAGGAACATGGAATTTGTATATAAATGGAGTGCTGGATAAAACAGAATCGGAAGGCAGTGCCGTACCGGAAATAAACAGTATCCAGCATGCATCCATTGGAACAGCCATTACATCTAATTCAGCAACACCGGCAGCTGAGCCTGCGGGTTTCTTTAAAGGAAAAATTGATGAAGTAAGAATATGGAATGTAGCCAGAACAGCAACACAGATATTTTCTAATTATGATCTTGAATTAACATCAGGCACGGGCTTGCTTGGCCGCTGGGGTTTAAATGAAAATTGTAACAGTACAGCTACAAATTCAATAAGTGGGGGAGTAAATGGAACAATCCGGGCTACCAATATTTCTACCCATCCATCAAATGGAGCACCATTTTGGGTAAGCAGTGGCTTTAATAACCTTCCGCCAAATCTACCCACCAATCCCAATCCGGCAAACAATAGTCTTTCCACAACAACAAGTCCTGATGTTTGTGCAACAGTAAGCGATCCCAATGGTGGAAATGTAAGCGTCAGGTTTTATGGAAGGAAAAAACCAAACGGCGGTTCCGGAAAATTTTCTGTTATTGTGATACCCGACACACAATATTATACTGAAGAACCTCAGGGAAATCATTATGGAGCCAATGCAGCTATGTATAATGCACAAACAGCATGGATCGTTGCCAACAGGGTTTCAAAAAATATTGTTTATGTTGGCGGACTGGGCGATTGTGTTCAGAATGGAGATAACCCGCCTGTTTCTAATAAACTAATTGAATGGGAAAGGGTTGTTACCGCAATGGCGCCTATTGAAAGCCCTGCCCAGACCGGTTTACCACTGGGGATCCCTTTTGGCCTTACGGTTGGTAATCACGACCAGACTTCTAATGGGAATCCTTTGGGTACAACAGATAATTACAACTTCTTTTTTGGAAGTACTCATTTTAACGGCCGCTCCTATTATGGCGGACATAATGGAGCTAACAATGATAATCACTACCAGATATTCAGCGCAAGTGGTATTGATTTTTTGGTGATCTCGATGGAGTATGATCAAACTGCCAGCTTTTCCGCAACAGGCGGGGCATTGGATTGGGCCGAAGGATTAGTTCAGGCTAATCCCAACCGCAAAGTAATAGTGATGACACATTATGGTATCAACGAAAACCAGTCTTTCAGTACACAGGGTGCTGCAATTTATGACCGGCTCAGGGTATATCCCAATTTTAAGTTGTATGTGTGCGGGCATGTGCATACTACTGATGGTGAAGCCAGGAGAAGTGATACTTATAATGGCAATACGGTACACACCCTGCTTTCCGATTACCAGGAAAGAGCCGGTGGAGGAAATGGATTATTACGCATTTACGAATTTGATCCGCAACTGAATACGTTATCCGCAAAAACTTTTTCGCCTTACCTCAATACTTATGAAACAGATGCTGACAGTGAGTTTAGCCTGCCTGTTACTTTAGGAGCATATACATTAATTGGGGAAACTAATGTTTTATCAGGTACAAACACCTGTGTAAACTGGCCCGGACTTTTACAGGAATCAGCATATGAATGGTATGCCGAAATTTTTGATGGAGAGAATACAACCATCGGCCCGTTATGGACATTTACCACACCAACCGGTGGCCCGTTACCTGTTTCTTACATTTCTTTTACAGCTACTCCGGAAACAAAAAGAGTGAGACTGAACTGGAGAACTTCATCTGAATTGAATAATCATCATTTTAATGTAGAACGCTCTTTTAATGGAAGCAGTTTTATAAAAACAGGAGAGGTAGCCGCCATTGGTAATTCAACCACGTACCATGATTATGTTTTTTATGATGATGTGCCGCTGAAAGGAAGGTCATTTTACCGATTGCAGCAGGTGGATATGGACAGCAGATCCAGATACTCCGATATTGTTGCGGTAAAATACGATGATAAAACAAAGTTTGAAATTTTTCCCAACCCTGTTACAACCGGGGATATCAATATTTTCTTCAATGAAACAGTAAAAGGAGAAGTAGTGATCGTTGTACATGATATGACAGGAAGAGAAATGTTTACACACAGTTATGCTGATCCGGCCGGTAATATCCGGTTACAAACAAATCTTTCTGCAGGCATTTATATGGTACGCATAAAAAGTAAAGATATTAATGAAGCAGAAAAAATAGTGGTGACCCGCAAGAGGTAAAAATAAATACAGTTAGCTTTACCCGAAATAAATATGCGGCATCATATGCATACAGTACTCCAAATAATTGATGAAACGAAAAAGTGGATCTATGATGTAGTAATAGGCTGTAATTTCTGTCCTTTTGCCGCACATGTTGTTACACAACAAACCATACATTACCAGGTGGAGGCAAGTGGTTCATCAGCTATTTGCATGGCCGCTTTCTTAGCCGAGATCAAAAGGCTGGATGATGATAAGAATATTGAAACGCTTTTCCTGATCTTTCCCGATTCCTTTCAAAAATTTGATGAATACCTAACGCTGGTTACACAGGCAGAGACGTTATTAAAACAAAATGGTTACGAAGGCATTTACCAACTGGCCAGTTTTCATCCTTTATACCTTTTTGCCAGTGTTGCAGAAAATGATGCAGCCAATTATACAAACCGGTCGGTTTATCCGATGTTGCATCTGTTGCGTGAGGCCAGCATCGACAAAGCATTGGAACATTATAAGGAACCGGAAAAAAATTCCAGGTACCAATATTAACTTTGCCCGTAAAAAAGGATTGGTTTACATGAAGATGCTGAGAGATGCCTGTTTGAAAAACTGAAACCCTTTCAGGACTGAAATCGATACATATTCAATTCGCAATGCTCAACATTCAATTTTCAAGTAAGGGGGTGTTGTCTTTTCCTTGAGGATTGATCGTTGAAAATTGAATATTGATCATTTTCGTTTCTTCCCCTGTAATCATGTCCACGCCTGCTCTTACGATACCCGCTTCAGCCAACCGGTAATACTCATCCTGCTGCGGTTGGCTTTGGTTACTTCATGTTCCATTTCATCACTTTTAAAAAATACGGCTGTTTGTGATTGAGGTAAAATCTTCTGAACTTCTTCATTTTGATAAACTAATAATTGTCCGCCATCTGCCTCCTGCCAGTTATGGTTTAAATAATTGATCAGTGAATATTTCCGGTCACTGTCGTTTTTAAACTGGTCCTTATGCCTTTTATAAAAACTGCCTTCTTCGTAAACGGCATAATGAAATTCGTAACCATTGATACAGGTATAACAGGTGCTGTTAAGGCGTTCAATAAAATTTTCGATGTGCTTTAAAAATTCCTGCTCATAAATATTATCATGTTTTTTATCCATCCAGTAAATTTTATCACCCCTCATTTTTTGATTGGAATCTTTTACCTGTTCATTTCCTATTCCTGCAGCCGTCATCAGGTTTTCTTTTTGTAATTGCAGGATATTTTGATGTAAGCCACGGGATAATTCTTCATTTAAAAACCCGGTATCAATTCCTATGTTATTACTGAGGTAACTGTCAATCAATAGATCAAATTGGTTTTGCATAAGTATGTTTGTACAGGACAAGGTAGTTCTTTAAACTACTGCCAGACCAGAAATCCGTTTATAAGAAACCCATTATGGAGAATCGGTAATTTGCTGCCGGTGATATCTTAATAAAAAGGCGTATCAGGCTTTAAAAAAAAGCCCTCACCTGGTAGTAGACCAAATGAGGGTGATTATACTATTAAAAGACCTCGTATGAAATTAGTTAACCGTATTTCTTTCTTCCATTATTAGAACGCTGCTGCCTGTCATCATTTTCTGACCTGCGTTCCATTTTCCTTTGCTCCATCGCCGGTTGCCTTCTTTCTTCAGTTGTTGGCTGTCTTCTTTCTTCAGATCGTGGTTGTCTTCTTTGTTCCATTGCCGGTTGGCTGCGTTGCTCTCTTACAGGCCTTTCGGTTTGCTGCTTGTTGTCAGAATGATTCCGCCGGTTATTATTATTTATTCCGTTTTCATTTTGCCTGTACACTTCATTTTGATTTTCATTTTGCTGAGGAACATCATTAACAGTACGGTTTGGCCTTCTGTTTTCATTTACCTGCCTGCGGTCCGGTTTATTATTGTTTTCAGCAATTACATCATTTCTGCGTGGGTTATTTCCATTTCCGCGGTTGCTGTTGTCATCAGTTTCATACTGATCATTATTTCTAACAACAGGGCGGTTATTCCCATTTGAATTCCTGCCGGTATTTTCATTATTCTCATTTCTGTTTACCCGGTGTCCCTGTTTTTCCCGGTGACCGATCCTGCGTTCTTCAATCCGGTTATGGGTATAACGTTCTGCATCCCTTCTTTCGGGGCCCCGCATAAATCTTCCATCATGATCATTTCCCCTGTAAATATTATTAATAACAACAGCACGCCTGAAATTATCATTTCTTTCATGGTAAACATAATAACGGTTGATATTACGGTCACAAATATTTCTTCGCGGTATAAATGTCCATCGGTTATAGGGGATAGAACCAAATGAGACATTTATATTAACACCATATCCCAACGGTGCCCAGCCATAATAATCATCATAAGAGCTCCAGCTAACCCAGGCAGAGGCCCATTCATAACCGGGAATCCAGATCCAGCCATAATAGGGATCATCTTCCCATCTTCCATAATGAAAAGGGGCCCAGCCCCAATCATAGTCAGATACCCATGACCATCCATAATTGGTAAATTCCCAGTGCCCGTCGGTATAATAAGGCCTGAAACCGGCATCATTATAAATCCATACCTGGCCATAAGCCGGCGTATTCATCCACCGGCCATACGGACTCAGTTCCTGCTGAAACAAGGAGAAATTAACAGAGACCGATTGTGCTTTTGTTTCAGTTGCGATACTGATCAGTGCGGTAAATAAAATAATAGTAAGTTTTAAATATTTCATGATTCATGCTTTAGTGTAAAACAGTTTATACAAATACAATGCTATAGACCCTTACTAAATGCAAAAGTTTGTTAATAAAAAGAAAATAAAAATGTAATTTTGAAATAAAAAAATGACTAAGTATAATACATTCCTCACATTTTTTATCTTATCAGTATTTTCATTAATTTTTTTCCTGATCTTTTACCTGCAGGGAATTTTTACATTTGCAATGAATGCACATGAATATGCAGATCCCAATCCATTTAATATATTCAGCACCATTTTCAATCCCACAGTTATTATATCCGGTGTCATTATGGTCATTACCAGTCTCATCTACCGTATACTTGGAATTGTATATGTGGCCAATAACAAAACCGTTTCTGACGGTGAAAAAGCCTTATGGATAATTGGATTTATTATTATGGGATTTGTAACAGCAATAGTTTTTTTAATTATGGCAAAGGGTAGAAAATTTGTTGACTGATCAGTTTGCTGCTTAAATATGTATTGGCAGAATCAATCATTTTCGTAGATGCTGAGCCTGTTGCGCAACTTTAAAATCTGTTGCTGCATATCATTCATCCTGTTTAATAAACCGGTGATGGTTTCAATACCTTCCAGGTTAATATCCATTTCATAATACAGCCTCACTATTTTTTCCAGATAAGGCAGCTGGTTTTCATACATACATAATGTCCCTTCTAC
>JAYTOF010000106.1:0-2948 GCA_043747955.1 Chitinophagaceae bacterium | reverse complement strand
AGCGATTATTTTTTAGTATCTTACTGCAATAATTCACGATGAAAAGATCGGTATTACTTATCACAGGAATTATAATTCTTTTTGCCACCGAAATACTCCGTGTCTATTTCATCATGCCTTTCCCTGGAAGTCAAAAGGCCAACATCATTCAAATTGCATATTTCCTCAACAATTATATCTGGTGGTTCAGAATATTGGGATTGATATTATTTGTGCCACCCATGCTGTATATTTTTAGCAACAGCCGCTGGTGGAGAAAAATATTGCTGGCAATTTTTGTGTTGCTATACGGCACAGTTTTTTATGCTTTCAATTTTAAATTTTTGGCCGATAAAATGTTTTATCAACCTAAAAATAAAATACTGGCAACGGTAGCAGCAAATAAAGTTGACAGCACAAAATTAGTTATTGGTGTAATGATAAACGGGCAGGCAAAAGCTTATCCTGTTGAAATAATCGGTTATCATCACCAGGTTACAGACACTGTTGGTGGAGAACCGGTAATGGTTACGTATTGCTCGGTTTGCAGAACAGGCCGGGTTTTCAGTCCGTTTGTAAATGGTAAGTTCGAAAAATTCCGCCTGGTAGGTATGGATCATTTTAATGCCATGTTTGAAGATGCAACTACCAAAAGCTGGTGGCGGCAGGCTACGGGTATTGCAGTTGCAGGTTCGCTAAAAGGAACGGTATTAAAGGAAATTGCATCAGCACAAATGAGCCTTGGCGCATGGATACGTAAATACCCAAACACAGCCATTCTGCAACCCGATACTTTATTTGCAAAGCAATACAAAGGACTTGAGGGCTTTGATGAAGGCACTATTAAAAGCGGTTTGGAAAAAAGAGACAGTGCATCCTGGAAATTTAAATCATGGGTGGTTGGTGTGCAGATAGCAGGCCATGCAAAAGCGTACGACTGGAATGAATTGGTAAAGCAACGGGTAATTAATGATACTTTTCAAAATACAGCATTAATAATGGTGTTAGAAAATGACAACCGCTCTTTTCATGTTTGGAACAGGCGGGTGAATGATAAGCTGCTACAATTTACTTTTGATGCCGCTTCACAAACTTTAAAAGATACTGCAACTAATTCTGTTTGGAATATGAATGGAGCATGTATTGAAGGTGTTTTAAAAGGCAACCATCTTTCTGCAATACAGGCCTACCAAGAGTTTTGGCATAGCTGGGAGAGTTTTCATCGGGGGACAACAAAATATATGGGTAGTAAAAATTAAAATGCTGAAGAAATAGTGATTGTTTCGTGAGCCATAAACCATGGACAAGGGCTACATTTTAAATAGATCAGTAAAGAGCTAGAGAATTTTGATGCTAGCAGGAGTATATAATGCTATTAACTAATCGAAATATACTTCCGAACTTTCAAAAAAACTTCCCAAATCTTGCAAAATAATATATAATTTAAAGGGATTAAACTCAACATTATTAAACTTTTCACTTTATTACTGATCAATGCGTTGGTTTCATTGGTTACCCCTGTTTCAGGGCAATCTGACCCAGATGCCCTGCCAATTATTTACCAGAAAGATAAATCGATCGTATTTCGCATTGGGGATCCTGTGCTATATGAGAACAAGGGAGTAAAGACAGTTTTTACGATTGCCAATATTGATTATAACGGTACATACAAAGGCATAAAATGTTACGGGTATGTTGAATCGGATGATATAAACCTGAATGATATCGATTTGGTAAACGGCTATAATTATATACACTACCCTGCCAGCGTTGTAAATGGCACAGGATATAAATTTAAAGAAGGTGATAAGGTAGAAGTGTTTTGCAGCTACGATGAGTTTTCGAAATATAAATGGGAAAAAGGAATTGTGGTATCTGTAGATGGTGATAATTATTATGTTTACCGGCCTGGAACTTCCCGCAGACCGGAAGAAGAATTTTTCTGGCAATATACCAGTGATATGAGGGCAATTGGTTCAGTTAAAACTACCAAAATGCCGCCCGAATATGGCAGTGATAATACGAACCCCAATGTTGATACTTATTTGAAGATGATTAACAGTGCTCAATGCAGTGAAGGTGAAAGTAACTGGGAGTTTCTATGGTTTTACCGTCACGAGTTTAACCCGGTGAACGGGTATGATGCGATAATTGCATATAATGGCGAAAACTTTAAAACGATGCTGGATGCCTATAACTGTATGTATGAAGTAAGAAAAAATTACCCCGATATTGGTATAAGTGGTGCAGACCTGAATAGAAGATATGATGTACAATGGGAATTTTTGCAAAAAAGGAAGGAGTATATAGCCACCGGGTTACAACGGATGTCGCAGTCAGATTTTTATAATTTTACCCTGAAAGTAAAGACGGGTTATTATGCAAAAGAGATGTCGAAGTTTAAGGGATTAGATGACCTGAAGCAAAAGATAAAAGAAGAAAACAAGGCGTATGAAGAAAATGCCGCTAAGCTGGGTATTAGTTTAGCCTATCCATGGGAGCAACTGGAAAAAGCCTATCAGGAAGGATTGCAAAAATTTATGAAGGACGGTACAGTGGCATACCAGGGCCTGCGATATGATAATGATGCTTTCCCATCAAAAGATGCTAAAGCAGAAGCTGTTGCTATAAAATATGTTCTCGCCAATTTCCCGGGTTCAAAAGTGTTGGATTCGGGAACATCGGGTGATTTTATAATTACCAAAAACGATATTGGTATACCAACCAACCGGGTTAAAGGGGTAATTGTAATTCACCAAAACCCTGATTACCGTACCTGCATTATTACCTATTGTTATTACCAGGAGGAATATGCAGGCGGCGGTACTTATGCAACGGGTCATATAAATAGCCAGCTAACGGGTAACAATTTTTTAAAATCCTGTAAGTGATGGTTTCCCTCGCTATCGGTTTCAATACTGTAGGTACTGATAGTTAGGCAGGTGAATGATAAGCTGCTGCAATTTACT
>JAYTOF010000105.1:0-1860 GCA_043747955.1 Chitinophagaceae bacterium | reverse complement strand
TCATTACACCGTTTCTTTATTCAGGTATAAATGAAAAGTATCGCCACGTAAACCAACACGCATAGTTTCTAAAGGAATTACTTCATTGGGAGCAATATTGCCCAGGTTTACATTGCTACCAATCAGTTCCAGAAAGTATAACTGTTGTGCTTTTTGCGGCGCTTCCCAAATAATTTTTTCTTCCGGAATCTGGGTAAGAATTTCCTGTACCAATCCTTCCCTTACTTCGCCGGTACCTCTGTAAATACCCACATTACCCGCTTCCCTGGCCTCGGCAATTACATAGGTAGATCCGGATTCCAGCTCTGCCCTCATCAGTTCTATCCATTTATAAGGCGGAATGATATGTGCTGCATCTTTACTGCCCACTTCACTTAAAACCACACCTATTTTTGACAGCTTTTCAATATACCCGCATTTTTCAGCATGTGGAATATCAATAGAGCCATCACTAACCTCCATATAACTAACCCCAAATTCTTTACATACATTGATATAATCCTCGAATTGGTTTCTGATCAAAAATGCTTCAAAGAGTGTTCCACCAAAATATATGGGCATATCAAAAGACCGGTAAACTTCCAGTTTTTCTTTTAAGTTAGGTGTAACGTAAGATGTACCAAAACCAAGTTTAACCACATCAACATGCGGATGGGTAGCGTTCATAAAATTCCGGGCTTCTTCCACACTGAGGCCCTTATCCATTACCATGGTTATCCCATGATCACGGGGTTTTAGGTTACGTTCCGGTATTTGAGAAAGATTGAAGTTCATTGTAAATAATTTAGGAGTGCAAAGATAACCGATGCACTTCAATAAAGATTACGATTCAAATCATGATCTTAAAGAAGAAAATTTATTAAAGCTATTTACGCTTTTTATAGCGGGCAATTAAGTCAACCACCTGCTGTACCTGTAATATAGAAGGATTAATCTCTATAAATTTCTTAATCAATTTCGGATTTCGGGACATTCCGGTTTCTAAATGCAGTAATGCCTCCTTCGATTTACCTAAGGCATACAAAAAGGCACTTTTGTAAAAAAGAAAAATAGGCTTGCCATCGGTTTGTTCAAAAGCAAATCCTGCATATTCCAACGCCTCCTCCAGCATTTCAGCTTTATAAAGGCATTTTAATAACTCTAACCAACCATTAATATTTTTGGGCCTTACCCGTACTACATTTCCAAAATAAGTAATGGCATCGTCCAGTTTATTCATCTCCATATAACATTGGCCCATGGCCAGGTTATACTCGGGTTGCATACGATGAATACGCATGGCAATTTCCAAATTTTTTATAGCACTATCCCAAATACCCTCATTCATGTAAGTACAGGCAATCTTATAGTTCAACTGGGTGTCTTCACTGTTTAAATGACTGGCTTTTCGGTAATTAAACCTTGCCTGGGCGTAGTTGCCCATTTTATCGTAGCAATGGCCAATGGCTTCGTAAATAACATCTTCGGGCCGGGCCAGCTCAAGTACCCGTTCCAAAACCTCTACAGCCTCTTTATACCTACGCAGGCGTATATAGGCATCGCCCATATTACGCAGCGCAAAGTCAAATTTTTCATCAATGGCGATGGCATATTGATAGGCATCAATGGCTTTTTCATACAATTTTAAGCCTTGGTAAGCTGCAGCAAGGTTAAACCATGCCAGTTCATTAAAAGGAAATTCCTCAATTATTTGTTGGTGTAATCTTATTCCTTCTTCATTGCGGCCTGTAAAATCGGTCCAGAAGCAAATTTTATATAAAGCCTCTTCGTTATTGGGTTCCTGCTCCAGGATCATTTTCAGACAGTTAAAACCTTTTCAAAGTTTTCATAATCATCGTACACATCTGCCAGCTCAAAAAG
>JAYTOF010000104.1:0-2615 GCA_043747955.1 Chitinophagaceae bacterium | reverse complement strand
TTCACCATTCATGGCAAAACGAACCAGGTCTTCTTTGCTGAAGAAATTATTCAATAAATGATTGGCAGCCACCACGGCACCGGCCGAACTTGCAGCGCTGGAACCAAGACCGCTGCCGGGTTTGATATTTTTTTTGATGGTCAGATCAAAGCCGGTATTTTTCCCGTATTCTTCAAGCAATGCAGTCAGTGCTGCACCGGCCACATTTTTTTCTGATTCCGTTGGTAAATTAAAATCATCAATATGTTTTATTCTGATACCGGGTTCATCACTTAACATTAATTCCATTTCATCCTGCGGATGATTAAGTGCCATGCCCAGAATATCAAAACCACAAACAAGATTGGCAACTGTGGCAGGCGAACAGACTTTTACTTTTTTCATTACGTTACATTTTTGCGGCACGGATAATATCTGCAAATACGCCGCTTGCCGTTACATCAGCACCTGCCCCTGCACCCTTTACCACCAAGGGTTGCTCGGGATAACGGTTTGTATAAAACAATACCACATTATCTTTACCATACAGGTGATAAAAATCATGCTGGGGATCAATTTGCAGTAAACCAACTGATGCTTTTTTATTTTCAGCAGAAGCAACATAAGAAGCAACAAACTTCAGTTTATTACCTGCAGCCGAAGCCTCTTTATAAATGGATTTAAAATGCGCTTCCTGTTTTTCCATTTCAGCATAAAAATTTTCTACAGAACCCTCCATGCAGCTTTCAGGCATAAAAGAATTAATACTAATGTCTTCCATCTCTATCTTTTCTCCGGCTTCCCTGGCCAGGATCATGATCTTCCGCATAACATCTTTACCACTGAGGTCGAGTCGTGGATCAGGTTCTGTATAGCCTTCATCCTGTGCCTGCCTGACCACAGAAGCAAAACTTTTTTCACCAGTATAATTATTGAATACAAAGTTAAGGGTGCCGCTGAGCACTGCTTCCATTTTATTTATTTTGTCGCCGCTGCTGATCAGGTCATTTAAAGTACTGATAACGGGCAGGCCGGCGCCAACATTGGTTTCAAACATAAATTTTGCATTGTATTCCCTTGCTGATTCTTTAAGCTGGTGGTAATAACTGTAAGCTGAAGAACAGGCTACTTTATTACAGGCAACCACAGCAATATTTTTTTGCAATAGTTTATTGTAAGTTGATGCAACGGTATCATTGGCGGTAACATCCACAAATATGGTATTCCGTAAATTTTTTGAGATCACCAGGTCAATATAATTCTCTATGGTTCCTGGCACTGCATTGTTTAACTGCTCTTTCCATACGTTTAAATCAATGCCATTCTCTTTGATCAGTATTTTATTACTGTTGGCCAGACCCACAACTTTTACAGTAAGGCGCAACCTGTCTTTTAAAAATGCAGATTGCTGATTGAATTGGGCAAGCAATTTTCCACCAACATTTCCAACACCTGCAATAAACAGGTGCAATTGTTTGTAAGTGGTTTCAAAAAATTCTTCATGGAGAACATTTACCGCTTTTATTTCATCCTGAATTGAAATGACCGCACTTATATTTCTTTCGGATGAACCCTGTGCAATAGCCCTGATATTGATACCGTTTTTTCCTAACGCATTAAACATTCTTCCGGCAATACCGGTATGACTTTTCATATGGTCACCCACTACAGCTACAATTGATAGTTCATTTTCCACAATCAGTGGTTCTACTTTATTTATTTCAATTTCATAGGCAAATATTTCATCTACTGCCTGTTTGGCTCCGGGGGCATTGGATGTTTCAATGGCAACACTGATAGAATGTTCTGATGAACTTTGTGTTATCAGGATAACATTTATTTTCCGGGCAGCCAATGCCTCAAACAGTCGTTTTGAAAAACCCGGTATACCAGCCATACCACTTCCTTCAAGACTGATGAGAGAAATTTTAGCTATACTGGATATGCCCCTGATAGGAGATCCGTTGGTCATGCTTTCATTCTGAATTAGTGTACCAGCATCCTGGGGGGCAAATGTGTTTTTTATTAAAACCGGAATGTTTTTCCGCATAACAGGTTGTATAGTTGGCGGATAAATTATTTTAGCGCCAAAATGCGAAAACTCCATTGCTTCCTGGTAAGATGCCTGCGGGATTAATTTGATGTTATTGACAATTCTCGGATCCGCTGTCATCATGCCCGAAACATCTGTCCATATTTCCAGAACTTCAGCATCAACTGCAGCAGCAAAAATAGCGGCAGAATAATCTGATCCCCCCCTGCCTAAAGTAGTGGTATTGCCTGCTGCATCAGAAGATATAAATCCGGGAAGAATAAAAAAAGTTGAAGGTGCGGAAGAAAAATATTGTTGACAATTTTTAGCCGTCTCAGAAAAATCTACAACGGCTGCACCAAAATTGCTGTTGGTAATAATCAGTTCCCTGGAATCTTTCCATGCTGCATTTATCGAAACAGATCTTAATTTTGAAGCAATGATTTGTGAGGAGAGCAGCTCACCATAACTAACTACTTTGTCTTTGGTTCGGTCAGATAATTCGCTTAATAAAAAGATCCCGTTACAGAGATCTTCCAATTCGTTGCATAATTTTTTGGTAAGGCTTAATACACTGCTTTGAATGGCAACGGGTAACAGGTCT
>JAYTOF010000103.1:0-16065 GCA_043747955.1 Chitinophagaceae bacterium | reverse complement strand
TTTTTTGATAATAAAGAACGCATTTTATTTTACCGCGATAGTATGCCCGACCTGTTGATCAGTATTCATCTTAATTCTTCTTCAGATCCCATTCGGGTTACCGGTACCAGCACCTTTTACCGCTATGCAGGATTCCGGAATTTAAGTAATGCCATTTACAAACGTATGCTGGAACTGGGTTTGCCGGAACAGGGAAATAACAGCAGTTTTAATTTTATGCTCAACAGTCCGATAGAATATCCCAATGCATTAGTGGAAACCCTTTTCCTGAGCAGTCCGGAAGACGAATCAAAAATTCTGGATGAAGGTTTTCAGTATCAGATCGCGAATAAGATCGTACAGGGGATAAAAGATTTTTTAAACAGTTGTAAATAAAACTTCGTGTTCTTTGTGGTAAAAAAAATAACCACAAAGAACACAAAGAATTTGACAAAGAACACAAAGAGACTTAACATATTTATTTCTTTTTCAAAGTTTCATAAGCAGCAACCGTTTCAGTAACTGCTTTTATTGCCTGGGTTGTTGGCGGCCAATCTCCATCCTGCAAAATATTTTGTAAAGAAGAAAAACTGTTTAAATATTTACGCACTGCTGCAAGCTGTTCTGTATCGCTTATGACCTTAAGATCATCAGTACATTTTATGATATAATTATAACACAGCACACTCAGATCATGTTGTATGGCCAGGTCTTGTATGCTTGTTTTTACGCGGGGGTCCATCTTCACTGTAAAAGGCTTTTCTTGTTTTTTACCATCTATCGTTAATCTTGCTGTATAAGTTCCTGGCTTCACCCAGGGGGATGTGGGCTCAGGCACTGTATTCATAGGTGTTGCAGAAATGGCATATGTTGCCGGAACATTCAGTGGCTGGTAGTGCATATCCCAGGTAAAGCGATGAGCACCGGCTTTGGCTGAAAGTATCTGCTGTGGCCTGATCCAGTAGGGGGGCACATTATTGTCAGGTACTTTATACAGGGTATCGGTTGATGCATATGTACGGATGACCGTTCCTTTGCTGTCTACAATTTCTAACTGAATTTTTGATGCATTACTGCCCAGGTAATAATTGATGATGGCACCATCGGGTGGATTTTGTCCTGCAGGTTCATCGGGTGGTACCGGTGTATCGGGATACATGCTCCATCTTACCCGGATAGCAGTTTGCGGTTTGTAAAGAATGACCGATGAGTTAACCAGTTGATTGCTTAACTGGCGAAGCGGGGTGATGTCATCCAGTATCCAGAAACTGCGGCCATGCGTACCAATTACTAAGTCATCATCTTTTATAACTAAATCCCTTATAGATGTTGCCGGCATGTTTAATCTTAAGTTCTGCCAGTTAGCACCATCATCATAAGAAACATACACGGCTCTTTCACTTCCGGCAAATAATAATCCTTTGCGTATGGGATCTTCCTTAACCACATTGATGGGATCGTTGGGTAAACCGTTCACAATTTCTGTCCAGGTTTTTCCGCCATCCATTGTTTTATAAATATGCGGCCGCTGATCATCCAGGCGTATGCTGTTAACTGCGGCAAAGGCTGTATTGGCGTTGGTATGACTGGCATCCATCAAAGAAACCTTACTCCAGCTGGTTACCTGTGGCGGTGTTACATTCTTCCATGTTTTACCTCCGTCTTTTGTTATATGGATCAGTCCATCATCGGTACCGCACCAGATGGTATTGATATCAACATAGGATGGCGCAACGGTATGATCACCCCACGGCGGGGCATTTTCTTCATGTCTTCTTTTGTATAAATACCAACAGCTGCAGGTATATCCCAACTTTCCCTGCTCAAATCCGGACTGATGATATCCCATTTGTTACCACCGTCCTTTGTTTTGAACAATACATTGCCGGCGAAGTACAATGTTTTTTTATCAATTGGATTAAACAATAACGGAGCCGTTCTTATAAAACGATACTTGCCGCTTCTTACTGCCTCGGGTGAAATGTTTTGTGACTGCCCGTTCCGTTTATCGTACCTGGAAATTTTTCCTCCATAAACAATGTTCGAGTTAAGCGGGTCTGCAACCACATACCCATATTCTTCTGCAGCAACGGGATGCCATTCTCTGTAACTGATCTGTCCGTCGTTACCTCTTGATGCAATACCCACGCTGCCGCTTTCCTGTTGTCCGCTGTATACATTATACGGAAAATCAGTATCGGTACTAACATGATAGAACTGTGCAGTAGGCTGGTTGTACCAGGATGAGAATGTTTCGCCGCCATTTACGGTGATGATGGCACCCTGGTCGCTTGCAATTAATATAATGTTTGGGTTATCCGGATTGATCCAGATGCGGTGATAATCATCGCCACCCGGTGCACCACGAAATGCAGCCCAGGTTTTTCCGCCATCTATGCTTTTCCAGGTAACAACATTGGCGCTGTAAACAATATCTGCATTTTTTGGATCTACTTTCACTTCTGCAAAATCACTTCCCCTTCCCCAAAACCTTTCATCTGCATTTATGTTTGTCCAGGTTTCTCCGGCATCATCGCTTCTGTAAATGCCGCCATACTTTCCGGCATCAACGGTTGCATATAACCGGCTGCTGTTGGATGGGGCAATACAAAAACCAATTCTGCCTAACCCCTGATCGGTTGTGGGTAATCCTGTGGTTAGTTTTTTCCAGGTAGTTCCGCCATCTATACTTTTAAATAAGCCACTTTCTTTTCCGTACCAGGCACCGTTTTCCCATGGACCCAGTCTGCCTGCCCACATGTCGGCATAAATGATGTTGCTGTTATTTGGATCGATAGTTACCTGAATGGCCCCTGTGTTTTCATCTTTATATAAAACCCGTTCCCATGTTTTTCCGCCGTCTGTTGTTCTATATACACCACGTTCTTCATTGGCACCATACGGATGGCCCAAAGCTGCTACAAACAAACGGTTCTCATCTTTCGGGTCGATGGCAAGGCCACCAATTTGCTGTGCATTTTTTAAACCTGTATTTTTCCATGTTGACCCGCCATCAGTTGATTTATAAATGCCATCACCAACACTCAGGTCTGGCCGCTGTAAGCCTTCGCCGCTACCTACATAAATTACATTAGGATTTGAAGGGGAAACTACTACATCACCAATGCTTCCGGTGGGCTGGTCATCAAAAATGGGTTTCCAGGTTCGCCCAAAATCATTGGTCTTCCATACACCGCCATTGTTTACGCCAATGTAAAAAACATTGGGCTGGGAGGGAACACCAACAGCGCCTACGGTTCTTCCGCCGCGGTGTGGTCCAATACAGCGCCACTGCATGCTGTTAAAATATTTTGCATCAAAATTTTGTGCAGTGAGTTGAAAGGAAGCCAGCATTAAACCGGCAATAAAAATATTCTTCAATGTATAAGATCTCATATCAGTTTGTTTTGGAAACTTTAAATTACAAATAATGAAGCATATTGTCTGTCATTGCTGATAATTAAGATTGATTTACAAAAAGCGGACTGGTGGGTTGCTGCTGACTTGAACATTGAAAACTGAGCATTGAACATTAAATATTCTCCTTTTAAAGCAGGCACTAATGATCCTTACATTAAAATATTCATGATCAATATTCAATGAGCAACAATCAATAAAAGCAGCCAACTAAAAAACCGGTACTATCAATGGCAGCAACAGCCAGCTGAACAGCGTGATGAGTATTACACAAATGATATTTAAAACAAATCCTGTTTTAAGCATCTGGTTCAGTTTAATATGTCCGCTGGCAAATACGATCGCATTGGGCGGAGTGCCCATGGGTAACATACTGGCACAACTGGCTCCAAGTGTCATAGGGATACCCAGTAACAGGGGGTTGATATGCAAAGCATCAGACACGGCAGAAATTACAGGCGCCATCACTATTACCTGTGCAATATTGCTCATAATCTCGCTTAAAAAAACCGAAATAAGGGTTACGATAAAAATGAGTAACAGTAAATTGCTGGTTGCAAATCCTGCAATATATTGTCCCAGGCTTTCCATCAGTTTTGCTTCTTCCAGCGATTTTGCCATAGCGATACCTCCGCCAAATAACAATAAAATGCCCCAGGCCATATTTTTGGTATCACCCCATTCCAGCAGCCGTTCGTCAGGCTCTTCCCGGGTTCTTCCACTGGGTACAATAAATAAACTCAGTGCACCTGATAAAGCTATAATGCTGTCATCCAGTTGAAATAATTTTTGAGAAGAATTAATGATGTCTTTGCTGATCCACAAAAATGCGGTACTGCAAAAAACGATCAACACCCTTTTTTCCTGGCGGGAGAGTTTACCCATTTCTTTTAATTCGGTTTCAATAAAATTTCTGCCATCAATACTGTGGGCAAGATGATTGGGGTATAACCATTTTACCATTACTACGTAAAGAACCAGTAATAAAATAATGGCCAGCGGCATGCACAGCATCATCCATTTTACAAAATCAATTCCATGTTTGTAGTGTTCATTAAGGTGCCTTACATAAGCAACATTGGGTGGTGTACCGATGATGGTGGCAATACCGCCAAAATTGCTGGCATAGGCCAGTGACAGCATAAGGGTTAATGAAAAATTTTTAATATTGGCATCGGGATTTGCATGAACACTTATAACATGGATCACCGAAGCTGCAATCGGAAACATCATCATGGTAGTTGCTGTATTACTTAACCACATGCTTAAAAACCCGGTAGATAAAATAAAGCCCAGTATGATATTATTCCCGTTGGTGCCGGTAAGCTTAATGATACTCAAGGCTATCCGTTTATGCAGGTTCCATTTTTCTATGGCCATGCCTATAAAAAAGCCACCCATAAAAAGATAGATGATGGAATCGGAATATGCTTTAGAGGTTTCTTTAATGGAATTGATATTCAGCAGCGGATATAAAACCAGGGGTAACAGGGCTACCACTGCAAGTGGCATGGCATCCAGTACCCACCAGCTTATCATCAGCACGGCAATGGCCAGTACCAGCCTGGCTTTATGATCAAGCGCAAGGGGATTTACAAAAAAGAAGAACAAACACAATAATAGCCCGGTAACCAATGCGGTTTCTTTTTTATATTTTTTAATAAATGCCTGCATATATTTTTTTTAACCTTCACCAATTTATAACAGTTTCATCAATATATGCATACGGGGTTTAACTTTGCATTTCATTAATAATAAAAATTATGAGCAACTTGGTAAAAGAGTTTAATGAGTACCGCACAAAAATGAATGATGTGATCCTCAGCAAAGAAAACCTGGTAATAAAAAGATTATGGAACCTGGATACCAATACCTATGCTGCCGGCGCACTGGATGTAAACACTAAAGAACTGCTGGGTCTGGTTGCCAGTATGGTATTGCGTTGTGATGATTGTATTAAATATCATTTAGGCAAATCGCATGAGTTGGGAATAACTACCGAACAGATGTATGAAGTATTTGCTGTGGCCAATATTGTGGGCGGAACGATTGTAATCCCTCATACCAGGAGGGCGGCGGAGTACTGGGAGGAACTGGAAGACAAATAATCAATAAACAATGTTCAATGCTCAATGCTCAAGTTCGACACTAAGCTTGTTTTAACACCGTGCTGATTTCATTGAGTATTGAATATTGAACATTTGTATTTTATTTCAAAAAATGTTCAATTTTCAATATTCAAGTGCAGCAGTAAGCTGTTTTTGGAAAGGCCTGCTTTTATTGAGCATTGACAGTTGAGCGTTGAATATTGTTCATTTGTATTTCTATTTCAAAAAATGCTCAATAAAAAATGTTCAATTTTCAACCTGCCTGCCGGCAGGCAGGTTGAAAATTGGGCAGTATGCTGGTTTTAGCTGCACACTGTTTTTACTGAGCATTGATATTGATTGTATAAATTTCTTGTTTTAAGTTTAGGCATTAAAAAGTACCCATTATGCAAACCAGAAAATACGATCTTGAAGACAGATTTGTTGATTATACATGTAGAATGATAGATGTGGTAGAAGCATTACCCAATACCAGAGCTGGGAATTATATTGCAGGACAATTGGTCAATCATGTCATTCACCAACATTCAATTATGGAGAAGCTCAGGCGGCTGAGTCGACAAAGGATTTTATACATAAAATGGGTGTGATTTTAAAAGAATTAAAAGAATGCCGAACAGCATTAAAAGTAATTCGAAAAAAGGAAATGATTAAACCTGTTACTAAATTAGAAGGAGTATATAAAGAAAAAGAAGAACTGATTGCAATAATTGGAAAAAGCATTTCAACCGCAAATAAGAAAACAGGTTGATTAAATATTAATTTTAATGTTAGCAGGCTCACAAATTGAACATTGAGCGTTGAACATTGATTATTGAACATTTATTTTAGTTAACTTTAGGCTTCAAAATACAATACATGAGTGAAACAGCAACAACAGCGGCTCCATTAACCGCCAAGGATTTTGTAACAGACCAGGAAGTGCGCTGGTGCCCCGGATGCGGAGATTATTCCATATTGGCACAGGTACAGAAGATCATGCCAACGCTGGGCATTCCCCGGGAAAATATTGTGATCGTATCGGGTATCGGTTGCAGCAGCCGTTTTCCGTATTATATGAATACATATGGTATGCATAGTATTCATGGCCGTGCAACAGCAGTAGCCAGCGGTTTAAAAGCTGCCCGTCCCGAGTTGAGTGTTTGGATCGTTACCGGCGATGGTGACGGATTAAGTATTGGAGGTAACCATACCATTCATTTACTGCGCCGGAATTTTGATGTAAATATTTTATTGTTCAATAACCAGATCTATGGTTTAACCAAGGGGCAATATTCGCCCACTTCGGAAGAACATAAAGTAACCAAGAGTTCTCCATTCGGCAGTATTGACCATCCGTTCAATCCGTTGGCATTGGCTATGGGTGCCGAGGCAAGTTTTATTGCCCGTACCATGGACAGGGATCCCAAACATTTGCAGGCAATGCTTTTGCGTTCGCAGGCCCATAAAGGCGCTTCGTTTTTAGAGATCTATCAAAACTGTAACATATTTAATGATGGTGCCTTTGAAATATATACCGAGAAAAAAACAAAGCCTGATGAAGTATTGTTTCTGGAGCAGGGCAAGCCACTGGTATTTGGCGCAACACAAAACAAAGGGATCAAGTTAGATGGATTTCAACCGGTGATCGTTGACCTGGCTGAAGGAGCCGGCACCGATGAACTGTGGAAACATGACGAAAGGGATTTTTACAAAGCACAGATATTGATACGGATGTTTGATGATCCGAAGTTAGCAGGACATCTGCCAAGGCCTTTTGGTGTTTTTTATGAGACCGAAAGAGCCTGCTATGAAGACAGCATGACCATGCAGATAGAAGAAGTGATCGCAAAAAAAGGAAAAGGTGACCTGGATAAATTATTGAAGGGGAATGAGACCTGGGTGATCAATTAATGAATTGCCCGGCCCTTAAGGGCCGGGCAATTCATTTACAGCAATCCCTTCCCCACTAAATATTCTGCAATTTGCACTGCATTCGTAGCTGCACCTTTGCGCAGGTTATCACTAACTATCCAGCAGTTTAAAGTTTTGGGTTGGGTTTCATCCCTTCTTATTCTTCCAACAAAAGTATCATCCTTATCATAGGCGGTTAAGGGCATGGGATAAATAAAATTGGCAACATCATCTTTTACAATAACACCTGGCGCTTTGCTGAGTATTTCTCTTACTTCAGCCAGATCAAAATCATTTTCAAATTCTATGTTCACACTTTCACTGTGACCGCCCATGGTTGGTATGCGTACGCAGGTGGCAGTAACTTTTATAGTATCGTCGCCGATGATCTTGTTGGTTTCCAAAACCATTTTCATTTCTTCTTTGGTATACCCATTTTCTAAAAACACATCAATATGCGGTATGGCATTTAAGTCGATGGGATATTTATAGGCCATCTCGCCTTCAATACCTTTACGTTCGTTCATTAATTGGGTTACCGCTTTTACGCCGGTACCGGTTACGCTTTGATACGTACTGACCACCACTCTTTTAATTTTGTATTTATCATGCAGCGGTTTTAATACCACCACCATCTGAATGGTAGAACAGTTTGGGTTGGCAATGATTTTATCATCAGCGGTCAACACATGGGCATTTACTTCGGGTACCACTAATTTTTTTGTGGGATCCATGCGCCAGGCACTGGAATTATCAATGACGGTAATTCCGGCTGCCGCAAATTGAGGGGCCAGTTCTAAAGAAGTGCTTCCTCCTGCAGAAAAGATAGCTACATCCGGTTTTGCTGCTATGGCATCAGCAGCACTAACAATTTTATACTGTTTATTTTTAAAACTGATCTCTTTTCCAATAGATCTTTCAGAAGCAACCGGAATTAATTCATCTACCGGGAAATTTCTTTCAGTGAGTACCTGTAACATTTTACTGCCTACCAGCCCGGTAGCGCCAACAACAGCAACTTTCATTTATTAATTTTTTAGAACGCAAAAGTACATAGAGAAAAATGAAAAACAGGTTTGATTTTATATTAACTTGTAAAATATTCTTTACTGCTATGTACAAAGTAATTGTGATCTCAATTTTGATGTTTCTGTCAGCCGGCAACAGCAATGCCCAGGTTGCCAACCGCTTTGATATAGTAATAGATGAACTGATGGCCGACCCGAGTCCGCAAATCGGCTTACCCGGTAATGAATGGATCGAATTGCGTAATACATCTTTGATACCCATAAATTTACTGGGCTGGAGGATCGCTGATGCCACAGGGCAAAGCGGAACGATGCCTGCTTATAATTTATTACCCGATAGTTTTGTAATTGTTTGTACCAGTAGTGCAGTTGCTGCCATGAGTGTTTACGGGCCAACCATTTCTGTCACCAGTTTTCCTTCTCTGGATAATACCGGAGATGTGATCTTTTTACGCAGCCCGCAAAACAAAATTATCCATACGGTAAGTTATACAGATGCCTGGTATCAGAATGAATTGAAGAAAGAAGGAGGCTGGACACTGGAAATGATCGACAGCAAAAATCCCTGCAGCGGATTTACCAACTGGAAAGCCGGTACTGATTTAAAGGGGGGAACACCGGGAAAGAAAAATTCAGTTGATGCTGTTAATCCCGATGCTGCATCACCAAAACTGTTAAGGGCTTTTGCAACAGACAGTGTAACTATCAGCCTTGTTTTTGACGAACCATTGGATAGTTTAAAAGCTGCTACGGCAGACAATTACAGCATCAGTGATGGCATTGGCATCCCGCAACTGGCCCTGAGCATTTCCCCTGCTTTTGATAAGGTGAGTTTACGGTTAAATACGCCACTAAGCCGCAATAAAGTGTATACGGTTACCGTATCGGCAGTAACAGATTGTGCGGGTAATATGGTGGGTAATAAAAATACGGCAAGGGCAGGATTAAGTTCAGTGGCAGATAGCCTGGATATTGTCATCAATGAAATTTTGTTCAACCCAAAACCAAACGGAACAGATTATGTAGAAATTTATAACCGAAGCAATAAGATTATCGACTTAAAACAAACTTATATTGCCAACCGGAACAGTACGGGTGTTATCAGCAGTATCAAACAAGTAAGTGCTGAAAATTATTTGTTGTTCCCGCTGGATTTTATGGTAATAACGGAAGATCCGGTTCTTGTTAAAAGAGATTACATTACCCTTAATATGGATGCTTTTGTAACCGTTGCGTCCATGCCATCATTTAATGATGATGAAGGGGATGTGATCATCTTAAATGCACAGGGAAATGTAACAGATGAATTAAAGTATGACGAGAAATGGCATTTTAAATTAATTGATAACCGGGAAGGGGTTGCATTGGAACGGATAGATTATAATGCCCCCACACAAAACCCCGATAACTGGCATAGTGCAGCAACCAGTGTTGGATATGGTACACCAACTTATAAAAATTCGCAGTACCGGATCGACCAGCAGGTACAGGGGCAAATAACCGTTATGCCCGAAATTGTTTCGCCTGATAATGACGGTATGGATGATTTTGCAACCATTGACTACAGTTTTCCATCACCGGGTTATGTAGCTAATATCAGCATCTTTGATGCAAACGGAAGAATAGTGCGTTATCTTCAGCGAAATGCATTGTGTGGCTTAAAAGGCAGCTTCCGTTGGGATGGGTTGGGAGAAAAATCTCAAAAACTTCCGGTAGGGATTTATATTATTTATACCGAAGTATTTAATTTAGACGGAAAGAAAAAACAATTTAAAAATACCATTGTACTGGCCCGAAGAAACTAATTCATCATTTAAAAAAATAACATGCAAATCAAAATCATGCCGGCAATAATCATTGCAACTGTTCTAATTTCATCATGTAACAACAAGGAAACAGAAATGACAAAAACTGAATACAAATGGCCCGACAGTGTGGCTGCGCCTGTTGCAGAAAAAAAGGCCAGGGAATTAACAGCACACGGGGATACCCGTATTGATAATTATTACTGGATGAATGATTATTTTAAAAAGGGCCCCGACAGCACGAAAGTAGTTGACTACCTGAAAGCGGAGAATGCATATTATGATACCCTGATGAGTGGTACAAAAGCTTTTCAGGAGGCACTGTATAATGAAATGAAAGCGCGGATAAAAGAGAAAGATGAAAGTGTACCCACATTCAAAAACGGTTATTTCTATTACAGCCGTGTGGTAGAAGGGAAAGATTATTTTGTGTATTGCAGAAAAAAAGGAACATTGGAAGCTGCTGAAGAAGTGTTGCTGGATGTAAATGACATGGCCGAAGGGCATAATTATTTTTCGGCCACAGGTTTTGATGTAAGCATGGATAATAAACTGCTGGCTTATGGAATTGATATGCTTAGCCGCAGGCAGTACGATATCTATATAAAAAACCTGGAGACGGGACAAATTTATAAAGACAAAATACCGAATACAGAAGGAGGCCCGGTTTGGGCCAATGATAACCTTACCTTATTTTATACTTCTAAAAACCCGGTAACACTTTTATCTGAAAAAATAAAAAGACACAAGCTGGGTACCGATGCTGCAACTGATAAAACAGTGTATGAAGAAAAAGACCCTACCAATTATATTGGCGTAGGAAAAACCAAGTCCGATAAGTTTATCCTCATCACATCTCAGGCAACATTGTCATCAGAGATAAGGTGGATTGATGCCGGTAAACCTGAAGGGGCCTTTACTGTTTTTCAACCCAGGATGAAAGAAGTATTGTACGATGTTGATCATGCCAATGATAAATTTTATATACGCACCAACCTGCAGGCAAAGAATTTCAGAATAATGACCAGTGCCGAAAATAAAACGGATTCTGCAGCCTGGACAGTCCTGGTTGCACATAATGATAAGGTTTTGATACAGGGGGTTGATCTGTTTAAAAACTTTATGGCCATATCGGAACGTAAAGAGGGTTTAACACAGGTTCATATTTTAAATACAAAAGACAATTCATCTCATTACCTGCCTTTTGACGAAGCGGCTTATTCGGCAAATCTTTCTTCTCTTCCCGATTATAATACAGATGTGATGCGGTACAATTATACTTCATTAACCACACCCAACTCAGTGTATGATTACAACATGGTTACCAAAGAAAAAAAACTGATGAAACAGCAGGAAGTGATCGGTAGTTTTAAACCAACTGATTACGTGACCGAAAGAGTAATGGCAACTGCTAAAGACGGAACAAAGATTCCGGTCTCTATCGTTTATAAAAAAGGATTTGAGAAAAACGGCAAAGCTCCTTTAATGTTTTACGGCTATGGCTCTTATGGTGCCAGTATGGAAGCCTCGTTCAGCAGTGTGCGGCTGAGTTTGCTTGACCGTGGTTTTGCCTATGCCATTGCACACATACGTGGCGGACAGGAGATGGGCAGGAGCTGGTACGAGGATGGCAAGATGATGAAGAAGATAAATACATTCACTGATTTTATTGACTGTGCCGAATTTTTGCTGGCAGGTAAATATACCAGCAAAGAACATTTGTATACCAGCGGTGGCAGTGCCGGAGGATTGCTGATGGGAGCTGTAGTAAATATGCGTCCCGACCTTTGGCATGGTGTTGTTGCAGGTGTGCCGTTTGTTGATGTGTTAACCACAATGAGTGACCCATCTATTCCGCTAACAACAAATGAATACGATGAATGGGGAAATCCGGCCAATAAAAAAAATTATATGTACATGAAATCGTACTCGCCTTATGATAATGTAGAAAAGAAAGCCTATCCAAATATGCTGGTAACAACCGGCCTGCACGATAGCCAGGTACAGTATTTTGAACCGGCTAAATGGGTTGCCAAACTGCGTGAAATGAAAACAGATAATAATAAACTATTACTCTACACCAATATGGAAGCCGGTCATGGTGGTGCTTCCGGAAGATTCAAAGCATTAAAAGATAGAGCAAGGGAATATGCATTTTTATTTGCGCTGGAAGGGGTTACGAAATAAAAAAAGAAACTGAATTTAAAAAGCCGTCATGATTATATCGTGACGGCTTTTTAAATTTTTTTAAAAGTCATTTATTTATGGGTAAAGGTCACTTACGCCGATCCTGTTAATATCATCATCTATGGCATCAGGTTTTTTATTTAATATGGAGCGGATAAAGAAATAGCTGGATACCGCAAGTAATATGGCCAATAAATAGGTTGGTAATATATTTTCCGGTCCAAAAGAAATAATGCCAAGAATTACACCCACCACTTCAAATGCGATCCAGCAAATAACACTGTAAAATATCCATGTGCCGGGTTTAAGCCCTTTTTGAACTGCCAATCTTCCGTTTTTCTTTGAAAGAAATATTATAGCAATTATTTCAAGCATATTTTTAATTTTAAAAGTCCTGCAAAATCTTTACAGGTTGGCAATTTACTTTAAATTTTTGTTGCTTTGTCTTAAAAGTATAGTATCCCCGGCTTTTACTTGAACATGGTTAAACCAGGTCAATATCAAAATTAACCAGTTGTACAAATTCATTCAACCTGGTATCAATATCCTGTTTAGTGATTTCTTTAAGTCTTTCGGGTCCAAATTTTTCAACACAAAAACTGGCCATGGCACTGCCAACAATAATGGCTGTTTTCATATTTTCAAAACTGATATCCTGTGTTTTGGCCAGGTGGCCTATAAAACCTCCTGCAAAAGTATCACCTGCTCCGGTCGGGTCAAATACTTCTTCCAGTGGTAATGCGGGTGCAAAGAAAACATGATTTTTATGAAACAATAAAGCACCGTGTTCCCCTTTCTTGATAATTAAAAACTGGGGGCCCATCTTCATGATTTCACGGGCAGCTTTTACTAATGAAAGCTCTCCGCTTAACTGTCTTGCCTCTGCATCATTTACCAAAAGCACATCAACTTTTTTCAATACTTCTAATAAATCATCCATAGCAATGTCCATCCAAAAATTCATGGTGTCCAGTACAATAAGTTTTGGCCTTATTTTTAACTGATTGATCACACTCAGCTGCAGCTTAGGCATTAAATTGCCGAGTATTAAAAACCTGGCACCCTGATATGAATCCGGGACAATGGGATTAAAATCTTCCAGAACATTCAGGTCGGTTACCAATGTATCCCGGCTGTTCATATCCAGGTGGTATTTCCCGCTCCAAAAAAAAGATTTTTTATCTTTTACAATTTCAACGCCTTCTAATGCTACACCACGCTTTTTCATTTCATCCATTTCTTCCTTTGGAAAATCATAACCAACAATAGAAATTTGCTGAATGGGGGTTACAAAATTACCGGCTGCATAGGCAACATAAGTTCCTGAACCGCCCACAATTTTATCTACTTTACCAAATGGGGTTTCAATCGCATCAAAAGCCATAGTACCAACACATATTACTGACATAAGCTGAATTTAGAATGTTTATTTTATCTGCCTACCGGCCCGGTGGGCAAAAGTAATTGATTAAAATGATTTTAGTAAGTTGTGGCAAAATAACAATTATATAATCTTTTAAAAAAGAATAAAAAAACTTGCTGATACAGTTACATCCGGATAATCCGCAACCAAGGCTGATCAAACAGGTGGTTGAATGCCTTAAAGATGGTGGAGTGATCATATACCCAACTGATACCATTTATGGATTGGGTTGTGATATAAACCAACATAAAGCAGTTGAACGGATTTGTAAAATAAAAAATGTAGATCCGCAAAAAGCACAATTATCTTTTATTTGCCGTGACCTCAGTAATTTAAGCGATTACACCAAAACTATCGATACGCCATTATATCGTATGTTGAAAAGGTATTTACCCGGCCCTTATACATTCATTCTGCCTGCAAGTAAACAGGTTCCTAAAATTTTGCAGAGCAAAAAATCAACAGTTGGTATCAGGATACCCGATAATAATATTTGTCAGCATATACTGGATGAACTGGGTAATCCCATACTCAGTGCTTCTTTACCCGGAGAAATGGTGGAAGAATATACCGACCCGGAAGTGATCTATGAAAAATTAGGAGAGGTTGTGGATTTTGTAATTGATGCCGGGATAGGCAATATGGAGCCATCAACGGTAGTTGATTGCACAACTGATGAATGGACGATTTTAAGACAGGGACAGGGTGAGTGGGAGCTATAAAAAAATCCCGCCTTTCGACGGGATATCTCTATAACTGCCTAATTCAAACTAATTTAATACCTGTTTCTCAGGTTATGTCTTTTTCTGTAAATAACCCGGCTGGTATGTCTTTTATCAATTCGTATTTCTCTCCTTTCCCCTCGGGTTATAAAGCCATCTGATTTTGCCCGCCTGATATCATGACGGGTATTTCTGTTCAATTGTGCAATTCGCCTGGTTTCAACTCTTGTGAGTTCACCACGTCTGATACCCTGCCCAACACGGTGTTTTTGAATTCTTGTTGTTTGTCTTGTTTGAGCTTCTGTTGTATTTATTCCAAGGGCGAGGATTAATACTGTAGCTGCCAGTAATTTTAATTTCATTTCTGTGGTTTTAAGATTAAAAAATAATTTCTTTTTATAAATACATAGACAGGTATGGGTAATGAAGGTTTAAACCGAAACGATAAAAAAACAAAGTATTACCAATCAGGCAGGTTAAATATTAAAACTTTTACGGTGATGTAAACATAAGCCATACTGCTCAATGGCACGGCGATGAATGGCAGTGCCATAGCCTTTATTTTTATCCCATCCATATTGCGGAAATGCAGAATGAATCTTTTGCATGAATTCATCCCGGTATGTTTTTGCCAGAATACTTGCTGCAGCAATGGAAGCATATTTGCCGTCACCTTTTACAATACATTGATGGGGTATTTTTTTATATGGCCTGAAACGGTTGCCATCTATTAATAAAAACCCGGGTTTTATGTGTAATAAATTTATAGAAAGGTGCATGGCCGAAAAACTTGCCTGTAAAATATTTATTTTATCAATGGCTTCGTTATCAACCGATGCTACCGAAAAGGCAACGCTTTCTTTTTCTAAGATGGGCCTTAGCAGGTCTCTTTGTTTTTCATTCAGTTGTTTACTGTCATTTAACAAAGGATGAAAAAAATCTTTTGGTAAAATAACTGCCGAAGCAAATACCGGGCCTGCATAACAGCCACGCCCGGCTTCATCTATTCCTGCTTCTACCAGGTCACTATGTAAAAAAGGGGCTAACATATGTGTTTAACAAATATCAGTTAAAACCATAAAAAAACAATTCATATGGCGTTAAGAAAATTTGCTGCTGTAAATTTGCGGCAGCAATGGATAATTTAAAAAAACAGCAATCTCAGCGTCAGGTTGCCATCTGGTTATTGATTGGAACCGGAATGATCATCATTCAGGTTTTAATAGGCGGCATCACCCGGTTAACTGAATCGGGGCTTTCAATTACAGAATGGAAACCCATTACGGGTACTTTGCCTCCCATGAACGAATCAGCCTGGCAGGCAGAATTTGATAAATATAAATTAACCGATCAGTTTAAATATGTTCATCAATATTTTTCTTTATCGGAGTTCAAATTCATTTTCTTCTGGGAATGGTTTCACCGTACCTGGGCAAGGCTTATGGGGCTTGTGTTTTTATTTGGTTTCATTTATTTTCTGGCTGCAAAAAAATTAAATGCAAA
>JAYTOF010000102.1:0-13929 GCA_043747955.1 Chitinophagaceae bacterium | reverse complement strand
TGTAGTTGTAATACTACCTAGCAGAAAGAGAAAAAGCAGTGAATATTTACAGGTCTATATCAGAAATAATATGATGGGCAATAGCATACCGGGTCAGTTCTGAATTAGTTGACAGGCTGAGTTTTTCCATAATTCGGCTGCGGTGCGTACTCACTGTTGTGAGGGCCAGGGAAAGCTTATCAGCTATTTGTGTTATTGTTTTTCCATAGGCAATTTGTTTAAATATTTCAAATTCCCTGTTGGTAAGCAACTCATGTGGTTTTTTATCAGTATTTATATGTTTCAATAATTTTTCTGCTATTTCAGAAGTAATATATTTTTTTCCCAGTGAAATGCGTTGTATGGCTTTAATTAATTCATAGGGAGCAGCATTTTTATTGATGTATCCCGAGGCCCCTGCTTTTAAAACCCTTACCGCATATAATTCTTCAGTATAAATACTTAGGATCAAAAAAGGAAGTTTTGGTTTTATCAGTTTAATTTGTTCCAGGGCTTCCAGCCCGTTGCGGCCGGGCATATCCAGGTCGGATATCACCAGGTCAAAATCATGTAACATTACTTCATTGACCAGGGATTCCCCGTCGCTTACTTCTGTTATTTCAACCAAAGGATATTCATCTTTCAAAATCTGAATAAGCCCGAGCCGGATAAAGCTGTGGTCATCGGCTAAAATTATCTTCTTCATGGTATTCAATATTTCTTTGTCACAGCACACAATATCTATTCTTTGTGTCATTGTGTTTAAATACAGTAATCATATTTAATTCTCATACGGCAGGCTTATCATGATTTTGGTTCCATTTCCGGGTGAAGAAACCAAATCAAAATTACCGTTAAAAGAAAGCACCCTTTCTTTCATACCCATAATACCAAAGGTTATTTTATTTTGAACCGCTGCTGTGTCAAACCCTTTTCCGTCATCTTTAATTGTAAGTATAATGCTGTTATCCTTAATGCTTAATGAAGTTAAAACTTTATTGGCATTGGCATACCTGGTAATATTGGTAAGCGACTCCTGGTATATTCTGAAGATACAGGTAGAAATTTCTTCAGGCAAACTAAAATTGGTTTCTGTGGTTACTAACTTAACAGGTATACTTGTGGATTCGGTGAATTGAATACCCTGCCATTCCATAGTTTCCAGCAGGCTACGGTCATCCAAAAGTCCGGGCCGCAGTTCGTTTAAAATTTTTCGTACCGATTGATTACTTCCATCGAGCAGTGTTATTATATTCTGCAATTTGTTTTTTATGAGTTTTGTTTCATCCGTAAGGGCGTTCAGGCCCGGCGTTTTTTTATCGATCCAGGCCACATCCATTTTTATGGCTGTTAATTGTTGCCCCAGTTCATCATGAATCTCCCGGCCAATTCTTTTACGTTCATCTTCCCGTATGGTTTGCAGGTGAGCGGTAAGCTGGCGCAGCTGTTCGGTTGCTTTTATTATTTTTTCTTCTGCTTTTTTCCGCTCGGTTATATCCCTGGTAACACCCAGCAGTGATATTATTTTTCCTTCACTGTTTTTTAGCGGAACAGCATGGGTTTCTAACCAGCGAGGGGTTCCTTTTAATCCCGTTATTTCAAATTCCAGTTGTCCCTGTTTTCCTTTAAATACATGTTGGGTAATTTTTTGAAAGGCTTTGCGGTAGGGCTCATTTATTATAGCTGTTATTGAATGTCCTTTTACCTGGTCAAGATTATCAGCTTCAATCATCGCCAGCCCTGCCGGGTTCATTTCTATCAATTCTCCTTTGGGCCCGAGTATCTTTATACAGGAGGGTTCGGTATTGTAAATAGTCCTTAAACGGGTTTCACTTTCTGCCAGGGCCTGTTGGCTTTTTTTACGCTCAGTTATATTTCGAACAAAAGTCAGCAGTCTGCCATCCGGGAGTAACTTTGCATTAACCTCAATATTAATCATCCTGCCGTTTCTTTCTTTCATTACAGTGTCGATAAGAATCGTTTTATCTTTTTTAAGTTTCTTAAAATAAAATGAATTTTTTTCAAGGCCTTCAGCAGTTGCAAAATCGTAGATTGTCTTTTGCATCAATTCTTTTTCAGTAAATCCTGATAATTTACAGGCACTGCTGTTCACTGTGATGAAATTTCCGTTTTCATCTGCAATAAAAATAGCATCCACTGCCTGCTCTACCAGGGTGCGGTATTTTTCTTCACTCAGGTGCAATTCAATTTCGGTTGATTTCCTTTTTGTTATATCGGTGAAATAAACAGCTATGCCTTTCACGTGGGGGTTCTTCAACATATTGTAGGCCCTCATCATCATCCAGATCACTCTATTATCTTTTGATACATACCTCACTTCATGATACCATGATGTAGATACGCCATTGATCTCATCAAAGAATATTTTATGCCCGGCTGAAACATCATCATGAAAAATAAATTCATCTGCCCGTTTACCCAGTGTTTCTTCGATGGTATAACCCAGTACGTTTGTTATAGATGGGGCCACATAAGTAATATACCCCTGTTCATCCATTACTACGGTTCCATCTACCGAATCTCTTATCAGCGACTTATAAAACTGTTCACTGGTTTCCAATTTTTCCCTGGCCATGTATACCTCTGTAATTTCCCTGGCTATGCTTAAAAATCCTTTGTGCTGGCCAAAAGCATTATACCACTTACTTAAAGTTACCGACAAGTATATTTTTTTCCCTGCAGCATTAATAAAGAGTATTTCGCAGTTGCTTCTGCCATTCTCATTAACCTGCTGCAATATTGATTCTCTTGAAATATTATTAAGAAACTCAAAGGAAACAACATCAATAAACTGTTTACCTATAGCCTCTGAGGCCGGCACTTCATAAATTTTTTCTGCCGATCTGTTCCAGCTTATGATCTCCAGCTTTAAATTGTGAGATATGATAATATCGGCCGTATTATCCACCAGGCTGGCCAGGTGCCATATTTTCTTTTCTGCATTACGTTGCTCTGTAATATCCTTTAAAATAGAAATCACTTTTCCATTGTCCATTAGTTTAGCACTGATTTCAACATGTATAAGTGAGCCGTCTTTCCTCCTGAGTATACTTTCAATAAATACAGGGGCTCCCTTTTTAATTTCTTTAAGCTTTAAAGGGTTTCTTTGTAATTCTTCTGCAGGAATAAGATCTGCAGCATTCATTTTTTTTAATTCTTCTACAGAATAGCCCGTAATTAATGATGTACTCTCGTTGGCTTCCAGGTAATTGCCTTCCTGGTCAACTACAAATATTCCTTCGGCAGCCTGTTGTACCAGAGTTCTGAATTTTTCCTCGCTTTCTTTCAATTCTTTTTCTGCTTTTTTACGTTCGGAAATATCAAAACCTATACCTATAAAACAAGGCTTGCCTTCATATTGTATCAAATGCCCTGTTAAATAATATGGTATTCGATGACCGGTTTTTGTTACTATAATGGTTTCCATTTCTGCCGATCCCTTCGATAATACCTCTCCGATTTTATTAATAATCTCCGACCTTTCTTCCCCTTCAAAAAAATTTAATGGGTCCAGTAACTTTATTTCCCCGGCTTTATAACCTGATACTGTTTCAAATGAATTGTTCCACCGCAGGTATTTACCTGTATAATCCTGTAAATAAAATACGCCGGGCAGGCTGTTGATAATTGAGTCGGAAAGATCTTTTTCTTTAATGATCAGTTCTTCTGCTTTTATCCTCTCCGAAAGGTCTCTGGCCACGCCCAGAAAACGCCCATCAGAAAGTTTCTTGGCATGTATCTCGGTTTCAATGACTGTACCATCCTTTTTTTTCATCCTTCGCCTGTTGATCGTTGACTCTCCTTTATTTAACCTGTCAAGCTGAAAAGGATTTTCTTTAAGGTCTTCTTCAATAAATAAATCCTTCAACGACATTTTTTGATACTCTTCAATACTATAACCCAATAACTGCCTGGCACTTTGATTTGCCTGTATAAGCTGACCTGAACCTGTAAATAACAATATTGCATCGCCAGCCTGTTGCATCAGGGTGCGGTACTTCATTTCACTCTCTCTTATTTTATCTTCGGCTTTTTTACGTTCACTTATATTCCGGATTATTGACAACGCTTTATTATCCCCGATCAGTTTTGTATTCAGCTCTATATCAAATGTTGTCCCATTCTTATGTACGGCCAGCCTTTCTGTTAAATGAGAGTGATCACCCTTTAAAAAATGGTAACCAAAAGGCTGCAACTTCAGGTTTTCGGGGTCCAGAAAAAAACTAATATTTTTTTCTAATCCTTCTTCCATGCTATATCCAAACATGGCACAAAGTCCGGGATTTACATTAATGATCTTCCCCTGCAGGTCGGTTACAAGAATACCATCTGATGCCTGTTCAACCAGGGAACGGTAAAGTGCCTCACTTTTTAGCAATGCCTCTTCAGCCTTATTAAGGCTTTTGGTAGATGAATGGGTTACAATAAAAAAGATTATGGAATACATGATGATCCTGATAGCTAAACTCATTGTATTATTATAAAGACCGGCCTCTTCGCCTTTCAGACACAACCAGCCTAATAAAACAAGGGTTGTTATTATGATGAAAAACCATTTTACACCAACCCTTGCAGCCAGGGTTTTTTTATGAAAAGCGGCCAAAAACCCGTTATCCGGCCTGGAAAAAAGAATACCAACAGAAAGCAACATCCCGGAAAAAATAGTGGGTAGTGAATTAGATATAAATTGTTCTGTTTTAAAAAAAGGGCTGGCGCTGTATAGGTAAGCAGTAATGAATGTAAATGAATTGATCAGAACAAGTATTGCAGTAAATTCTGATATACGCTGCAGGAACTTTTTCTTAAACGGATAAAAAAGCAACGATATACCCAGTACAATAAATATGATTGGCGTTATTTCAGTCATGCGGCCGGAATAATTTCCTGTAACCGTCATTTTATCCAAAAAAAACAAATCACCAATAGGCGTATTCAAGCGAAAAAAGTATTGGCTCAGTGAAACAGCGCCCAGTAAAAAAACAATAAATCCAAGTAATAAGGCCAGGCGCTTCATTTTACCGGATGCCAATAATAAAATCGAAACGGCTGAAAAAAATATTCCCAAAGCCGCAATTACATTCATACTGTCAAGGTTGTGATTAAAGAGCCGTAGTATTTCAAGGTTAAATATCCAGCCTGCCAAAGCCAACATGGCAATAGCAATTGCCAAAAAGGAAGTAACCACGGTTGTCCGTGTTGTATTAAAAAAAAGAATTTTCCTGAAAGGCATATTGCAGAATTTTAAATACAGATTTCGTCTTGTATTCAGTTACCATCAAGATACTTAAATTCTTTATCAGGCAGAAAAAATATTTGCCTATTCAAACGATGGCAGCAGTTTTATTTCGTTCCGGTACAGGATGATCCTCTTACTGTTTTCCAGCTGTTTCAATAATCTTGATATAACAACCCTTGAAGTGGCCAATTCATCTGCAATAAGATGATGGGAAGCTTTGATGACGCTGGAGCCTGATAAACGTTGCTTTTCTTTTAAATAAGCAACCAGCCTGTCATCCAATTTATGAAAGGCAATACTTTCAATTGATTTTAATAATTCAATAAAGCGTTCATTAAAACTACGCATGATATAATTTTTCCAGCTTGGATAAACACAAAGCCATTCATCTAACTTGATATGTGGTATGGCTATCAATTCCACCTCATCTTCGGCAATGGCTTTTACTTCACTCTTTTTAGCTTCTATACAACAACTGTATGCCATGGAGCAACTTTCGCTGCTGGATAAATAATACAATAATATTTCATGGCCCTCTTCATCTAAACGGTACACTTTTATTGTTCCGTTTAAAATAACCGGCATCATCCGGATATACTTACCGTAATCCATGATCAGGTCTCCTTCTTTAAAATGCTGAATGATACCAAACTGCCGGATCTCTTTAAGTAACTCCGGTTCAAAAATAGTTGTGAGGCTATCTAAATTCATTGTGCAATTTACTTAATTAGCGAAATACATAATCAACTCCTGTTACCTGTGTAAGTAATGTTTGAGGGGCATCCAGTATATCTGCATTTTCCGGTGGCGTTGGCGTAACCGGCGAATTGGCTGCCAGGTAATCTTTCATAACAGAATGAAGTGTATAATTTGTATTTTTTGCATTGGCTACATTCTTCATCCGGCAAAGCATATCACTGGGATCACCATCCCGTTCACAGGCACAGATCTTATACATTTTATCCAGGTCAAGCGCTGTATTTCCAACAACTACGGTCTGCACCCTTTCACCTTTTTCAGCAAAAGCATTAAAGGTTACTTTCATTCCTTTAAACTTTATTACCCAGCCTCCAAATCGTTCTGATGCATCTTTGGCAAAAACATTATGCATTTCTTTTTCCAGCCATTCCCTTATCTGTTTACCGGTAACTGAACCCGTTCTCACCGTACTATCCACCGGGAACATATCATAAATAAATCCTTCGGTAATGGGAATGTTGCCGGTATGATCAGGTGTAGTACATGGCGGACAAAACCTAAAGCCATTTGATAAAACAATATCCACATCTTTCATTTTCCATTTCAAAGCATCCAGTATCATGGTATCAATTGGATTTTCCACTACAAAGTATCTGTATAACGGTATGGTACTGTAACCGGCAACTTTATTCATTTCACCTGTAAAAGGTTTTTCATTGTTTTTTATTAACGTTGCTATTTCATTTGAAGGCTTGAATTTGTCTGCCGTTATCTCCACCAATTCGTAATTGTCTTTTATTACTTTACCGTTTTGAATGGTAAGATTGAGTTTGCCCACAAAAGAACCAAAAGCACCCGGCTCAACTACCTTACTGTATTTACATTGAATGGGTTTTCTCACCCTTTCATGTGTATCACCTCCAAGGATGTAGTCAACAGCTTTACATTCCTCCAGGTTAGCTAAATAAATTTGTTGAGATAAACCTAAATGTGCCACAATTAAAACATAGGCACATTGTTCCTGGTTACGCAACACATCAACATAATATTCTAGGTTTTCTTCGGGCTTGGTATAAATGATCCCTTTGCTGTAGTTAGGCGATTGACGCAATGGAACCAAAGGATCGGTGTATCCGATAAATCCGATCTTAACGCCTTTAATGTTCCAGATATAATATGGCGGGAAAATGAGTTCTCCTTTTTTCTCCTCTCCCAGGTCATGATACATATTGGCACAAACCTTTGGTGCATTTAAAGAGCCCAGTAAGGTCTGCATGGCTTTTTTGTAATAAATAACTTCCCAGTTTCCGGGAAGATAAAGATCGTAGCCCAATGCATTTAAGATGGGTACTATGGCCTTGCCGGTTGTTTTTACAGATAACTCACTGCCCTGGAACATATCGCCGGTATCAATTAAAAAAGTATCAGGATTTTTTGTTCTTTCTTTTTGCAAATACGTTGCTAAATGTGCATAGCCGCCCGTTTTACGAAATACAGCTTTATTATTTTCCCAAAATAATTCATCATGTGGATGTACCTGGCAATGCACATCGGTAGTTTGTAAAATGGATATGGTAAAGGGTTTGTCACCGGCAGCTGTTGTATTTTCATTTTTTGAATTTTCTATTGCACCTGCTACAGCAATAACGGGTGCAGAAGCCAGCAACCCTGCTCCTCCCAGTGCGCCTATTTTTTTTATAAAATCCCTTCTGTTGTTTTCCATGTGGCCGGGTTTAATTTTTAACTACGGGTGATGCTTTTAACTTAACAGCTTCTTCTTTTTTCTTTTGTTCTTCTACAATGGGTTTAAACGGGCCATACTTGTGTTGCTTTTCAGAAAATGAATCTGAATAGGGCCTGAAGGGATGATCAACCGGTTTTTTTAATATATCGGGCCAGTCTTTTGGCGTATTGATATGCGGCCTTGTTTGTGTGAGTACATATGCAGCCACATCCCAGGCCTCTTCATCTGTTAATTGCGGATTTTGATACGTTGTTCCCTGCGGCATATTATACTTTACATATTTTGCAAAATTGCTGATGCGGTACAAACCGGCCCCATCATTAAAACTGTTTTTACCCCACATGGCAGGATAGATATATTCTGTTTTTTCCGGATTAAAAATTCCTTCTCCATTTGCCAGGTGGCAGCTTTGACATTTTGCAGTGAAAACTGCAGATCCTTTTTCCGGATCAGCTGCACGGTCAAGAAATGTAAGATCTTTAAACCCGGAGCCCTCTGCTTTTTTACCTTTTTCTACATTTGAACCTACAAACTTTATATAGGCTGCTATAGCCTGCATTTCATTTCCGGCAGTATCCAAAGCTTTACCGTTTAAACTTCTTTCAAAACAATCATTAACACGTTTATAAATATTTTCTATTGCTCCGCTTCTTGTCCTGAATTTTGGATAGAGCGAAGCAACAGAACCATAGTTATTGCCCCAAATTACGGTACCGGCCTGCAAATGACAGTTCTGGCAATTCATACCGTTACTTATTTTCATAACAGTGCCCTGTGGCCCAAGGTATTTTGAAGTGTGTGCAATTAATTCTTTACCATACGCTACCTGCAGTTTTTGTTGGGCATCGGTAATGGTATTGATATCAGCTGCTGTCCAATAATTTGTTTTATCTGTTTTTACCGGATCAGCTGAAGTAGTAACATTTTGTGTTTCAGGCTTAGCTGGCTGGTTTTTATAAAATAGAATAAAGGGTATGGCAATAATACTGATGACCAATACTATAATAATCAGCAGCAACTTATTGATGACAGAAACCAGTCCCTCAGTTCTTTTGTCCTCTTCCTGTATATTGTGCATAAGGAATCATTTTAAAATTAATGAGGTAATTTTTCCTTGATAATTCCATATAAGTATGTACCTGCAATGGCGAATAGAAATACAACCGTCATGGTTAAAAAGCCATATCCGATATTTACTACCATTGGCCCGGGACAGGCACCGCTTAAAGCCCAGCCCAATCCAAAAATGATACCTCCCAAAATATAACGGATGATGGATCTTTCTTTGGGATAGAATGAGATGGGGTTGCCGCGAAAGTCTCTTATCTTAAATTTTTTGATCAGCGCAACACCGATAACACCGAGCATAACAGCGGTACCAATAATACCATACATGTGAAAAGCCTGGAAACGGAACATCTCCTGAATCCTGAACCAGGATATGGCTTCCGACTTTGCCATTACAATGCCGAAAACAATACCGAGTATCAGAAATTTTATAAACTTCATTTTATTAAAATATTAAAGGAAGAATTAAAAAAGTCATTGCCAGTCCGCCAATAAAAAAACCTATTACCGCAATAAGTGATGGTAACTGCAGATCGGATAAACCACTGATGGCATGGCCGGAAGTACAGCCACCTGCATAACGGGAACCAAAACCAACCATAAGTCCGCCAATGGCAAGCACAAGGAAACCTTTAACTGAAAGGAGTGCGTCTAAACTAAAAAGTTCAGCAGGTTGCAATGAAGCCGGTGCTGCAATTCCCAGCTTTGCCAGATCATTGATCGTTTCTCCTGATATCTGAACAGGCAGATCTGTTGACATAAATTGTTTTGCAATAAAGCCACCTATAATGGCACCTGTTAAAAAAACCAAATTCCAGATCTGTGTTATCCAATTGAAATCAAAAAATTTTGCTTTTTTTCCTAACCCTGCAGCGGCACAGATCGTTCTTAAATTGGAAGAAAAACCAAATGACTGACCGAAGTAGATAAGGAAAAACATGATGCCGGCAATCATGGCACCCGAAAACCACCATGACCAGGTTTGAGTTATCAGCTCATTCATACTATTTAATTAATTGGTTAATTGAAATGAAATAATGGGTTTGAATAAATGATTGATGAGTTTTTCGGTTGCACTGTGGTGAAAAATTCCTCCTTTGCCATGTGTACCAATACAAATAATATCCATATTGATCATCTGGTTAAAATGAATAACGCCGTTCTCCACATCTTTATCATTTATTAAGTGGCATTCAAAATTGCTGATATTATTCAGTGCTGCAAAATTTTTCATATTGTCTTCAACCGTTGTTTTTTCTGTTGCTGCATTTCCGGATGTTATCTGCAGCAGGTGAAGTCTTGTGCCGAATGCACTGACCAGTTTGTGCATCAGTGCCAGGTCTTCCGGCACCGGGTTACTGAAATTGTGTACGAGTAATATATTTTTGATGACCAGTTCAGAACGGTCGCACATTAATGAAAGCAAAGGTGTTTTTGATCTGCGTGCTATAATTTGTGTTTCGGAACCCGAAAGTTTTTCTTTGATGCCCCAGGCACCTTTGGTACCCATTACAATGATATCGAAATGGTTTCCATCCGAAAAATTCAAAATGGCATCGGTAACTTTTCCCAATAACAGGTGTGTTTGAATATGGCTGCCAAACAATGCTTTAAGATTGGCCAGTTTGTGCTCTGCAATTTCTTTCTGCGTTATCACATAATTCACATCAATTTCACCACAGGTTTGAATATCACCATTGGCTGTCATAGTTACCGTATCAGGTACACTTAAAACATGCAGAAAATGAATGTCGATGGCTATCTTTTCTTCAAGCTTTTTTACCATCAGGTAAGCGAATTCAGCCTGCACCGAGAAATCTGTTGGTATCAGTATTTTTAAAATTTCCATATAACAGTAAATTACAGGTTTTTAATTATTTGCAGTCAATATTCTGCCAGGCGCCTTTATTTTCAACATTAATTATACCGGCCTTTTCAAGCATTTCCTTAGCAATATCGGCCCTGCTGCCGCTGCGGCATACTAATATGACTTTATCATAGGCCTTTAATGATTCTGTTTTTTTATCCAGTTCAGCTAAAGGGTAATTAACACTGCAATTTGCATGGCCGTCATCTGCCCATTCCTCAACTGTTCTTACATCAACAATAATTATTTTTGTACTGGCTGTATCAATGGGTTTGGTTTCATTTGTATTTGAAGCGTCATTGTTGTTAGTGCATGACAACAAACCAAACATCAGCGCAACTGCTATAATACCCGATTTTAAACATTTCATTGTACATATTGATTTACATCTTCCCATGTGCCGCCGTTTACTACGTTGGGAAATCCATTTTGTTCCAGTATGGATTTTGCCTGGCCGCTTCTGTTACCGCTGCGGCAAAACACAATGATGTTTTTTTTGTTTTTAAATTTTGCCAGCTGATGTGTCAAGCTGTCTAAAGGAATGTTAACCGATCCCTTAACATGGCCAGAAGCATATTCTCCGGGCGTTCTTACATCTACTAAAAAAGCACCTTCTGCTATAGTGGCTCTTAGGTCCGGCTTTGGGCCACCTCCAAATAACTGTTGAAAAATATTCATGATCTTATTTATTTTAAACTGTGAATTTTTTAATTACACCAATCAATCCTGCTTTGGGCACTACACCACTTTGCCTCCATAATGGTTTGCCGTTTTTAAAAAGTATCAGTGTGGGTACACCCTGTACCTGGTATTCCTGTGCGGCCTGCGGGCTTTTGTCTACATCAACCTTTATGATAGTGACTGCATCCCCAACTTCCTTTTTTACATCTTTAAGAATAGGGGCCATCATTTTACAGGGGCCGCACCATTCTGCAAAAAAATCAACCAATACCGGTTTATCTGAATTGATGATCTCGTTAAATGTCATGATGATCCCCTCCTTTTTGTATAATTTCTTTTTTGTTTTCTTTCTTAAACATACCAAACAACAATGCGCCCATCAATGCTCCATACAGTGTACTGTTAATTGGTTTGGATGTGATCATACAGGTACCGGATGAACAACCGATCTGTTGCCAGTAAATATATCCTGCAATGGCGCCAATTAAAGCACCAATAAAATACAGGGCATTATTTTTAAACCACTTCTTCATAAATAATATCTTTTGTGGTATCCTGATTTTTTTTAGACGGCGCAGCGCAGCCTGCAGTGCCGCAACAACCAACATTAAAAACGGGCATGGCTGTAAAGGCTAATCCTAAAACAGCAAATAATACATCTTTTGCCATAACAGCCTGTATGATTATGGCAATACCCAGTCCTAACCGGAGGAAACGTAATAAGGTCCAATTTGTTAAGATAGTCTGTTTCATCGTTTTCTTTTACTGATGCAAATTTAGATTTTTAAAACCTTCAATTAGGTAACAAAGGTTACAAATGAAATAAGCACCTGCCGGCAGGTGCTTATTATTGATCTAGAAATATAATTTCTATTTTTTCAGGAAAGCGGAGTACATCCAAACCAGTTTTTCCTGCATACGTATATAATCACTCATGAGGGCATTGGTACCCTCGTCATTGGCATCTGCAGCAAGGTCCAGTATTTCCCTTTGCATGGAAATAACCGTTTTGAAAGATGCCAGAATTTGTTCTACAGCTTTTGATCCATCCATAATTTTTGCACTTTCCTTAATCGCTGATGCTTTATTGTACTGCGAATAATTATGCTCTGGCGCATATCCTAATGTAAGGATACGCTCTGCCACTTCATCGATTTTAAGTAACAGGTCATTGTATAATTCCTCAAACTTAACATGTAACTCAAAGAATTTATCGCCTTTAATATTCCAGTGAAAGCCCCTGGTGTTTTGATAAAAAAGAGAATAGTTTGCTAAAAGCCCATTGAGTTTTTTTGCCAGTTTTTCAGTTTTGTCTTTATCTAATCCAATTGCATTTGTATTTTTCATTGTATTTATTTTTAAAGTTATATGCTGTAAATTAAACAACTTGTCTTTTGAAATTTGTTTAGCGAAGATAATTTATTTATTTTCTAACTAACAGAGCAGCCTTTTGACTGCCCTGTTTTTGCAATTCATTTATTTAAAATCAGAATGAATAATTAATTCCAAACATTAACATGTCGGTTGTCATTTTATAAGAGACATTACTGCCAGGAACAACTCCATAAGGATTAGCAGAACTCTTCATCATCGGGCTTAACAACGCGCCGCTGGTTTTACCACTGCTGCTTCCATGATGATAGACGGCATTCAGGTTAAACCGCCTGCTAAATTCATATCCAAAACCAAGCTGGAATGCATTTTTAATAACAGCTGTTGCGGGTGTTGAGAAAAATGCCAGTTCGCTGCTGATGGGATTAGAGCTATAGGTATAACCAGCTCTAAGCGGGAATTTGTTTATGCCTTTATACTGAATGCCGGCAGAAATGATTGATATATTTTTCCATCCGAAACCAGCTACAGAAGCCGTATTCGTCCAACCTTTTTCTTCAAAGCCTGCAGTGTTTTCATAGCTCACAAACCGGTAATCAAGGGCCACATCAATTTTATTCTTTGAGTAACCTATCCCTGCAGATATTATGGCAGGGTAATTCATTTTAAATTTTACATTGGGTGCTTTACTGCCATCCAGGTAGTTATTTTCAAAATCAAAGTAGCCAAATGACTGAGGTGATTTGTAAGAAGCTCCTAATTTTATTCCCTTTCCGGAATTGTAAAATATTCCAACCTGGGCCCCGATACCTAAAGCAGTTGCTTTATCACTTACCGGGTATCCCAGTGTTTGACTGGGTGAAGAAAGCGGGTTAGGTGCCAGCTTCAAAGCGGAATAATTAAAAGTTGGTGCCAGGCCTATAGAAAACTGATCGGTAATTTTATAAGCATAGGTTATGCCAACTTGCATCAGTTGATAATCTGATTGTATACGTCCAAAGCCACCCATGTTCTGTGGCATGTTAATTGGATTCGTATTGCTTTCAGGGAAGGTAACACCAAATCCGCTGATACCAAATGCAGATACCCCAAAACTGTGTTTACTGTTTTTTTTGCCCCAAACCATAGCCAGTGCAGGCATTAATGAAACACCCCTGTCGTCTTTTGTTACACCGCTCATGGGTCCACCCGGTGTTGGTGCAGTAGAATATAAAACCGGCGAAGAAAAGAATAACCCCGCATTAACAGAAATTATTTTTGTATTAAAAGCTGATATAGCTGCGGGATTCCACTGCAGTGCAC
>JAYTOF010000101.1:0-4593 GCA_043747955.1 Chitinophagaceae bacterium | reverse complement strand
AAGGGATAAAATACAGATGCATTGATGCAGATCGAATCTTTCTCCCTTTCAAATTGTGATACCGTTCTTATTGCATCAATACTTGCCTTGCCACAAACGCCACAGCTGGATGTGCTGTAAAAATTCCTGGAAGCATTTGACAGGTCAGGATGTATATTCTCTTTTAAGGTAACCAATACCCGGTTATCATCAGCGGTTGATTTTTTTATTTCAATAAAAGATGCATTATTTTTTATGATACCTTCGGTAAATAAAAAGCCTGCTGCCAGTTCTTCATCATTGCCAGGTGTTCGCATGGTAACCGCAATATTCTTTTGCATGCGGCCGGTAGGGGTGCTGTATGCCAGTTGAATTTCCAAAGGTTCTTCCACAGCAACTTTGTCTGCTGTTTCGTTTATTTCAACTGAGCTGATCTTAAATATTTTGATATGTTCAACCCGGTTGTCGTTCATTGTTTAAAATTACTAAAAGAAATCATGATACAGGATACAGGATACCAGATACCAGATACCAGATACAGGATGTACCCTGTTGATTTTAAAACTCATTTAATAATTAAGTTCTATCCTGTATCCTGCATCCTGTATCATTTCTTTAACAGCATGCTTGCTTTAAAATAATCCTCCGCTGTATCAATACTCTTAATGCAGTTTGTATCTGTGGGTAAATATTTTATTGCATCGGTTTTTCTGAGTAATTGCTGCAATGAAAATTGTTTTGATTCATACATCCGCTTCAACTCATCAAAACAGGTAAATGGATACCAGGCCAGCATGGATTCATAAATAACAGCTTCAATGTTATAAAATGAAGCAGGAACATCTATACACAGTTTTGAAAATATTTCCAGTTCACTTGCTTTTAAAAAAGGATAATCGCATCCAATCAGCAATATATGTTTACCGGGATATTTTGCAAATGCTGTTAGTAAAGCACCCATGGGACCAATGTTGCGGAATGCTTCATCATCTGGTATAAAATCATAACCGGCTTCAATACTGTTTGCCTGATCCTGATTGCTGGCAATAAAAACTTTTTCGCAAAAGGGAAGCAGCATATCATACACATGATAGCGCTGTGGCTTATCATAGTACTGTAACATACTTTTATCGCTGCCCATGCGGCTACTGTTACCGCCACACATAACCAATGCGTATGTATTTGTAAAGTAATCTTTTTTTAATTCTTTCATATTCAAAAGTCGCTATTAACTTCTAAATTACATGAATCATTCAGTTTATTTTTCTTTTTTATGTTGATACAATGCTTCGACTTCGCTCAGTAGAAACAAAAAAATCAATCCCGATAGCAATCTTGACGAATGGCTCTGCCTCCCGCCTTAGGCGGGAGGCAGAGCCATTGACACTTGACCAGTATACTTTTTCTTAAATCAGTAAATAACTAATCCAGTTTTTCAGGAGTTTTTTATTGTTTGTATTTAATGTGCGGCAGTTCAAAATATTTGCAAAATCAAAATAGAAAAATACCGTGGTCGCAGTTATACCAATAAAATTCAAATATGGGTATACATTAAATAATTAGCTCCCTTTGGTTATATAGGCTAACTGCACCTAAGAGTAGGATTACAAATGTAGAAATCACAGTAGTACAAAAGCTTAATCAGGGAACCAACCCGAATCCGGGGTGTAATCGGATTCGGGGCTCTTTTTTTGTTTCTTTTTTGGAGAAGCAAAAAAGAAAAATAAAAAAGCAAAGCTGCCATTTTTTGGTTACTTTTTTGGACAAGCAAAAAAGTAACAACAAGACAAGCAAAAAGTGTCAATAAAAATAAAATTTACCACTCAAAATTTAACCAACCCCAAATCCCCAACTTTTCCTAAATTTAGATCATTGACCCCCGGTCTTAAAATTTAACATTAGAACAAAATCTTCATTATGAATAAGAATCTTTTCCTCCCTGCAATCTTCGCCGTGGTAAGTTTTAGCGCAACGGCACAATCAGATAAAAAAGTATTAACCGCCACCGATTATGAGGCAGCAACCAAATCTTTAGGCTTTAATACCAGTAAACTGGTTTACCGTTTTAATGTAAATCCAAACTGGCTGCCCGATGGTAAATTCTGGTATTCTGTTTCTGTGCCTTCCGGCGTAGAATATGTTTTAATAGATCCAAAAGATGGCAGCCGCAATACCGGTCCCGATAAAAAATCAATTTTGCCCGATGCTGCAAATGCAACGGCAGCAGCAGGCGGCCGCAGAAGGGGCGGAGCCATGGAAAGCCTTTCGCCCGACGGCAAAAAAGCAGCATTCATTAAAGACTGGAACCTGTGGGTTCGTGATGTGGAAACAAAAAAAGAAACCCAGCTTACTACCGATGGTATAAAAGATTATGGTTATGCCACCGACAATGCCGGCTGGACACATAGTTACCGTCCAATTATGCTTTGGAGCCCCGACTCAAAAAAGATAGCAACCTTTCAGCAGGATCAACGGCATGTAAGTGATATGTACCTGGTATCAACAAATGTGGGTGCACCAAAACTGGAAGCCTGGAAATATCCGCTGCCCGAAGATAAAAAAGTGATACAGATCGAGCGTGTAATTATAGAAGTTGATGTTCCCAAAGTGATCCGTTTAAAAATTCCTGCCGATGACCGGAGGGGAAGCCTCAGTGATGATATTTCATCCGGCGGGCCCTATGATGATAATGAGTGGAACGCCGATGCAACCAGGCTGGCTTTTGTAAGTACCAGCCGTGATCACAAAATTGAAAAAGTACGCATTGCCGATGCCCTCACCGGCGATGTAAAAGAAATTTTTGAAGAAAAAGTTTTTACCCAATACGAAAGCGGGCAGGGTACCATCAACAACCGTTTCCTGGATAAGACAAACGAGTTTATCTGGTACAGCGAACGTGATGACTGGGGACATTTGTATTTGTATGACGCTACAACCGGCAAGCTTAAAAATCAAATCACCAAAGGGGCATTTGTTGTAACCCAGTTATTAAAAGTTGATGAAGCAAACCAGGTATTATATTTTAATGCCAATGGAAAAGAAAATGGAAGAGACCCATACTTCAGCCATTTTTACCGCATTAATTTTGATGGCAGCAATCTAAGTTTGCTTACACCAGAAGATGGGAATCATAATGTTTCATTATCTCCCGATGGAAAATATTTTGTAGATAATTATTCGCAACCCAATGTACCACCGGTTTCTGTTTTACGGGATATGCAGGGTAAATTAATTACGGAGTTAGAGAAAACCGATATCAGCAAATTACTGGCAACCGGTTGGAAAGCACCAGAACCCATTAAAGTAAAATCAAACGATGGTAAATGGGACCTGTATGGCCTCATGTTTAAACCCAAAGGCTTTGAACCATCAAAAAAATATCCCATCGTTAATTATATTTATCCCGGTCCGCAGGGTGGTGGCGTAGGTACCCGAAATTTTGGTCCTTCCCGTGGCGATCACCAGGCCCTTGCCGATCTTGGTTTTATTGTTATCATAATTGATGGCAGCTGCAACCCCGACCGTTCTAAATCTTTTCACGATGCCTGTTATGGAAATATGGGTGCAAACACACTCGATGACCAGGTGGCCGGCATTAAACAACTGGCAGCCACAAGGCCGTATTTAGACCTGGATAAAGTAGGCGTGTGGGGCCATTCCGGTGGCGGCTTTGCCACGGCCGATGCCATGTTCACCTTCCCCGATTTTTATAAAGTAGGTATCTCCGAATCGGGCAATCACGATAACCGCAATTACGAAGATGACTGGGGCGAACGTTATATTGGTCTCGAGCAAAAAGATGCCGACGGCACTACCAATTATGCAAAACAGGCCAACCAGGTAAATGCCGGCAACCTCAAAGGCAAGCTCCTGCTGGCACACGGTGGTATGGATGATAATGTACCGCCCTACAATACCTACCTGGTAGTGGAAGCTTTACAAAAAGCCAATAAAGATTTCGACCTGGTGGTGTTCCCCAATGCCCGCCATGGCTTTGGTGCCGAAACTAATTATATGACACGCCGCCGCTGGGATTATTTTGGCAAGAACCTTATGGGTGCCGAAGTACCAAAGGAGTATAAGATAATTACAAACCCCGGTGCAGTACCTGCACTGCCGGTAAAAAAAGACAGTGTTATAACTGCACCCATCCGCAAGAATACCGTTTTCAGCCGCATACCGGTAACCGTAAAAAAAATCACGCTGGATATATTTGATAATGGCACGGTTGATGGAGACAGCATCAGTGTATATTACAACAGCAAATTACTCGTAAGCAACCAGCGCCTTACCGATAAGGCCATTACCGTTTACCTATTATTGGATGATAATGTAACCCAACATGAAATAATACTTTTTGCACATAACCTCGGCAGCATACCACCCAATACAGCAACCATTGTTGTAAAAGCTGGTGATAAACGTTACGAATTACATTCGAGTGCAAGCTTAACTGAGAATGCAGTGTTGGTGTTGGAGTATAAACCGAAATAGAAACCTGCCTACCGGCAGGAAGGCGCAGATAACACGGATTAGTACTGATTACACGGTTTTTCTTTCCAAACGAAATGTCATGCTGAGCTTGTCGAAGCAGGGTTAAGAAACGAAGCATCT
>JAYTOF010000100.1:0-1799 GCA_043747955.1 Chitinophagaceae bacterium | reverse complement strand
ATACGGGAAACTGAACTATCTGTTTTTGAGACAACGCTTTCAGCCTTGTCCTTTCGGTTTTCGCCATAATATTTACCAGTTTCATTGCAGCCTGGTAATATAAAGCCGGTAAAAATAATTACTGCAATGCGACTGAACATAGTTGATTTTTTATTGCTAAAAGTAATTTGAAATCTTCAGTGCTTAAAAAATATTTGTACTGCCGATTGATTATTTTTACTGCTGATCACCATGAAACTGAAACAAAAAATATACAACCATTACCTGCAGGTAATACAGGAGAAAGTAACCATGCTGCAAAATAACCTGGATGATTTGAAAGAAAGCGGCGCCAACGAAACCAAAAGCACGGCAGGTGATAAGCATGAAACGGCACTGGCCATGCTGCAGATTGAGCAGGCAAACACCCGTGCTCAAATGCAGGAGGTTTTAAACCAGCAAGCCGCATTGGCTAAAATCAATCCGGAATTATCGGCCCATAGTATTTTAAACGGAAGCCTTATTAAAACCAACCGGGGTTATTTTTTTATGAGTATTGCCTTGGGTAAGGCCGTTGTAGAAAACCATATCGTGGTTGCACTTTCTCCTCAATCGCCGCTGGGCCAAAAACTGATGGGTTTAACAGTGGGAGAGACTGCGGCAATAAATGATTTAACCTACCACATCGAGGATGTTGTGTGATATACAGGTTAATCAATATCCCCCAATCCAAACCTGTTGCCGATCTTTAAAAAAGCATAAGCAGCAGTCTTATCAACCCCTTTCACTTTGTACGAAACCATCAGGACATGCCAGGTGCCTTCCGATTCTTTTTCGGTAATGTACCTGGTTATCTTATAGCCTGTACTGTCACGGTTGGCGGTGCGGTTTATGCGTTCGCAAATATCATCAACTCCTTTCTTTTCATATTCATTTGTATAATCGCTCATTACTTTCCAGGCCCGCTTTTTATCATCACCACGGTAAACAATATAGGGTGCAGCTTTGTAAAAAGTACCCAGTTTACTTACTTTGGGATCAGCAAAATCAACAGACCGGCAAATAAGTAATAACTCATGCAATGTTTTTACAACCTGTAGTGAATCGGCTTTATTTGCCTGGGCCCTTGTTACGATATAGGCAAAAACGGAAATTACCAGCAGGAACAGATATTTTGATTTCATTTCATTGATGTTTTACCTTGTAAAAATTTGAATGGCTCAGTGGTTATTTTATTCATGCTTTAAAAAATAAATCTGTAATTTTCAGAAAAAATGCCATGAATAAATATAATACTTTCCTCACGGTTTTTATAATCTCACTGGTTGCGTTAATAATTTTTATCGGGTTCTACATACAGGCCATATTCGGCCTGGTAAATACCCTGGATGAATTTAAAAATGAACAACCAAGCCCTTTTTTGATCTTTAATACCATTTTCAATCCTGCTGTGCTTATTTCGGCATTAATTCTGGGCATGTCGAGCCTTACGTACCGCATACTGGGCATAGTGCATGTGGCTAAAAGTAAAACAGTAAAAGATGGCGAAAAAGCTTTGTGGATCGTTGGGTTTATCCTGATGGGCTTTGTAACTGCCATCGTTTTCCTGGTAATGGCTAAGGGAAGAAAATTTGTGGACTGAGAATTAAGACTGGTCTTTTTCAAAGAGGCTAAGCCTGTTGTTCAGCTGCAAAATCTCCTGCTGCATTTGATTCATCCTGTTTAACAAATAAGTTATGGTTTCAATCCCTTCCAGGTTTATATCCATCTCATAATATAACCGCACCATTTTTTCCAGCTCCGGAAGCTGGCTTTCGGGC
>JAYTOF010000099.1:0-6110 GCA_043747955.1 Chitinophagaceae bacterium | reverse complement strand
ATTCTGCTTTGCATATTATTGATGCCGGGGCAAATGTGGGTTATGCCAGTGTTTATTTTTTAAAAAATTTCTCCAATGCTGAAATAGCCTGTATAGAACCTGATACTGAAAATGCACGGATGATAGAAAAAAATCTTGCGGCATATATTCAAAAGGGCAGTGTGAAAATTTTTCTGAATGCATTAATGGATGAAAAGGACAAGAATATTTTAATTAAAAAGGATTTTCGCGGCGGTAAAGACTGGTCACTGACTGTAGCCGAAACAAAAGATAAAACGGGCTTAAGAAGTATAACCATCAGTGAAATTATTAAACAGCAACAATGGGACCAGGTAGATATTCTGAAAATTGATATAGAAGGTGCTGAACGATTTGTACTAAGCAATAATTCAGATGTATCCTATTTGCAAAAAGTAAAGCTGGTAACTATAGAAATACATGATGAATTTAAGGTAAGGGAAAATATATATGATGTTTTACGAAATAATAATTTTTTGTTGTTGAACTTTGGTGAAACAACTTTCTGCATCAATAAACTGTATATGACACAGTAGTTGTAATTAACTGCTGATTTTAATACGATCAACAACAATGAGAGAAGAAAAAATATCCCGTTTTGCAAACTATAAAGCAATAAATAAAAAGTCACGTTATTATCTCGAATACATTCCGCTTTTCAGGGCATTGAATTATGCGATAGAGAAATATGCCCATGGCGGCTTACTGGATATTGGATGCGGTAATAAGCCCTATGAAAAAATGCTGGAAGGCAACATTGAAAAATATACCGGCTGCGATATCATTCAATCAAGTGATCATAAAGTTGATGTAATATGCCCGGCTAATAAAATACCCTTACCCGGCAATAGCTTTGATACCGTTTTTTCCACCCAAACCATTGAACACGTTGAAGATCACCAGGGACTGGTAAATGAAGCATACCGGTTGGTTAAACCGGGTTGTTGTTTTATTGTTTCGGGCCCGTTATACTGGCACCTGCATGAGGAGCCCTATGATTTTTTCAGGTTTACAAAATACGGCTTCGAATATGTTTTAAAAAAAGCCGGTTTCGAAATGGTGGAGATCTTACCCAATGGCGGTGCATGGGCCACCACCGGGCAGTCCATCATCCATAGTTTTTCTTTTCAGAATCCAAAGGCCAATTGGTTTATCCGGATCATGAAAAAAGCATTTTTCAAATTAAGGATCTATGTGATCGTTAACTGGTTTTTTGAATGGCTTGATAAAGCAGATCATAATCCCATCAACACCATGAATTATGTGGTGATCGGCAGAAAACCTTTAAACAGCCCCGAATAAATGAACCCCAGATTATCCATCATCATCCCCTGCTATAACCACGGTCATTACCTGCGGGATGCACTGGATAGTATAAAGGCATTTACAGATAAAGACCTGTATGAGGTTATTATTTTAAATGATGGCTCTACTGATAATTACACCATCAGCCTGCTGCAGCAAATCAGCACCGAAGGGTACCGGGTTATTAACCAGCAAAACCAGGGCCTGGGCGCCGCCAGGAATAATGCCATTGCAGCCGCAAAGGGCATTTATATTTTACCATTAGACTGCGATAATAAGATACGGCCGGCTTATATCACTGAAAGTATAAAAATACTGGATGAGCAGCCGGATATAGCCATGGTTTACGGTGATGCTGAATTTTTTGGCGATAAAACCGGAAGAAATGTGGTGGGCGAATTTAACCTGCAAAAAATGATGCTCGGTAATTATATTGATGCCTGTGCCGTTTACCGCAGGTCGGTTTGGGAAACACTGGGCGGCTATGATGAAAAAATGCCGGTGATGGGACTCGAAGACTGGGACCTCTGGCTGAACATGGCATTTAAAAATTATGCCTTTCAGTATATACCCCAGGTAATGTATGATTACCGGGTGCTGGGTAATTCCATGCTGCGCTCAATTGATTACAGCCGGCGCACAGCAGTTAAAAATTACATGGCCGAAAAGTATAAAAAGCAATTGCATTACCGCTACATCAACGAACTCATCCTGGAGAATGTTCAAAAAAATAAAAAACTGATCTTAAAACTGATACTCGCCATTTACTTCCCGTGGTTGTTGAATTACCTGAAAAGAAAGGGAGTAATTAAAAGTATTGACTTCTTTTTATAAATAATCCCGATAATTATCGGGGCAAAGCTATTTTACCAGCTACAAAAAATAAATGATCAGCATACCCATAGTATCGATACAGATACCTGCTTATAACCAGCAGGATTATATAACCACAACGGTTGAAACTGCCCTGATGCAGGATTATGCAAATACCGGGGTCATTGTGGCCGACGATTGTTCAACCGACGAAACAGCAAACCGGGTTAAAAAATTTACAGATAATGCTGCCCTTACTTATTACTGCAATGAAAATAATATAGGGCGTGTGGCCAATTATCACAAAGCACTATATACTTATTGCACCGGCGACTGGGTGGTAAACCTTGATGGCGATGACCAGTTTACCGACCCCCGTTTTATCAGTTATGCCATGGAGCTTATAACCGGGCAGTCTGCTGAAAAGGTTGTCATGTTCCAGGCTAACCACGATCTGGAAAAGATAAAAAAACTTTTCCCCGGTCATCAGCAGATCAGTGAAGATGCTGTACTGATTGATGGCAGGGATTATTTTTTACAATATTATAAAGTAAGGCGCTTCAGGCATTGTGCTACCCTTTTTAAAAGGGCGGAAGCACTGCCATTGAATTTTTACAGTTTCGATTGTTTGTTCACCGATTTTAATTCGATGAGTAAACTTTTTTTAAAAGGTAAGGTCATCATCTGCGGCCGAACGGTTGCGGCCTGGCGTTTGCATGCGGGTAACCAGTCCTCCGGACTTAGTGAACAGAATATCGAAAAAGAGTTTAATTCCATAAATGATATTGCCCGTTTTGCAAAACCGTTTTTTGATGCCCCGGTTATCAGCCAATGGGAAAAAAGGATGAAAAGGTATATGGTAGAAACCTATATCGAACTGCTCATCAACAGGCCACGACAGGCGGCTTCCTTAAAGTATATTATCAAACAGTTTCATTGGGATATGATCTATTGTAAACAGCTGATCAAATATTTTATAAGAAAGTAGTTCTCTTCAGGGTTACATATATTCATAACAGAATCGCAACTAATTAACAATTTGTGGCAGTTTTGGAAAAGCCCAATGCCCAACCGCCCGCCCGTGCCGGATCGGACGGGGATGACCAGTTGAGGGATATATCGATAATAAAATTTTGGGAAAACCCAAAGGCCCGCCTGTACGGAACGGGCAGGGTTGTAATTATTATAGCAATGCAATAAATTGAGTTCTAAAACCCCGAAGGGGTGATATAAAAAAATAAAATTTTATTATTATGCCAGGAACATTTTCACAAATTTATATACAAGTTGTATTTGCCGTAAAAGGCAGGGAGAACCTGATTGGAAACAGTTGGAAAACTGAATTACATAAATATATTGCCGGTACAATCAAAGGCAAAGGGCAAAAGCCAATTATTGTAAATGGAATGCCCGACCATATCCATGCTTTTGTAGGATTAAGGCCTGTTATGGCAATTTCAGACCTGCCTGCCGGCAGGCAGGTTTGGTAAGGGATATTAAGAACAATGCTTCAAATTTTGTAAATGACCATAAGTTTGTAAAAGGAAAATTCGCCTGGCAGGAAGGATATGGTGCATTTTCATATTCACACTCACATATAGGAAAAGTGTATGATTATATCCTTAACCAGGAAAATCATCATCAAAAGAAAACCTTTAAACAGGAGTATCTTAATTTTCTGAAAAAATTTGAAGTGGAATTTGATGAAAAGTATTTGTTTGACTGGTACGATTAATAAGATTTTGATTCTGTCACCCCTTCGGGGTTTTTGAAAATCGAAAATCATTGTTTTCTATAATAATTGCATCCCTTCGGGCAATGTCGTTAAGTTAAGATTTTATAATGTCATCCCTTCGGGATTTTTGGAACTGGCGTTTATTTTACATCTATAATAATAACATCCCTTCGGGATTTTTAACCTCGAAGTGGTGGAATTATTATAGAAAATTCAAATTACAACGTATTAAAACTCCGAAGGAGTGATATTAACCAGCAGTCATTTCTTAACTTAATGACATTGCCCTTCGGGATTAAAACATCCATTTCCGGTACATCAAAATATTAATTTGCCCCGTCCTGTATTACTTCTATTCATTAAAAAAACAATCCATAATTTTACCCATCATTTTTACCGGGTACCAGGTAGCTGATGAACATAGCAGTAAACGGACAAAACTTACCGGTCTGGCAACAACAGGTTTAGGTAATTTGGGTAAGCATCAAAACAACGAATGAAAAATTTTGCAATTATAGGGGCTGGCGGTTATATAGCACCCCGGCACATGAAGGCGATAAAAGATACCGGCAATAACCTGCTGGCAGCACTGGATAAACACGACTCGGTGGGTATACTGGACAGTTATTTTCCGGAAGCAGATTTTTTTACCGAGTTTGAACGCTTTGACCGCCACCTGGAAAAACAAAAACGCCTGGGTAATAAAACAGATTATGTAACGGTGTGCAGCCCTAATTATTTACACGATGCCCATATCCGTTTTGGATTGCGCATTGGCGCTGATGTGATCTGCGAAAAACCGATCGTACTCAATCCCTGGAACATAGATGCACTGGCCGAAATTGAAAAGGAAACCGGTAAGCGGGTATTTACTATTCTGCAGTTAAGGCTGCACCCGGCAATTATTGCCTTAAAAGAAAAAATGGCTGCCATGCCTGCCGGTAAAAAACAGCAGGTGAACCTGCAATACATCACGGTCCGCGGCCATTGGTACCATGCAAGCTGGAAGGGTGATATTCAAAAGAGCGGGGGCATTGCCACCAATATCGGCGTTCATTTTTTTGATATGCTGCTGTGGATATTTGGCGATGTAAAAGAAAATAAGGTAACAATGCACAATCAAACTTCGGCGGCAGGCCAGCTCGAACTGGAGCGTGCCCATATAAACTGGAAGCTGAGTATTGATGCCAGTGATTTACCGTCAGCGGCTGTGGCTGCAGGCAAACGCACTTTCAGGTCATTATCTATAAATGAGGAGGCCTTTGATTTTAGTGATGGGTTTACCGAATTACATACACAATCCTATGCAGCTGTTATGGCAGGAAAAGGCTTTCCGTTAACTGAAACCAAAAAAGCGATAGAGCTGGTGCATGATATCAGAAACTATAACCGTTAACCGGCGCTATTACCCGGGTTTATAAATGAGTGTACTACATAATTTAAAAAATAAATTAAGCGAAGACTTTATTAAAAGTATTTTAACCGTAATGGGCGGCAGTACTTTCTCCATTGTGTTGCCCATCATCAGTACCCTCTGGCTGGTAAGGATATATGATGCCGCACAGGATTTTACCCCGTTTGCTTTATTCATCAGTTTTTGTGCATCACTTGCGGCCCTGGCCAATTCGCATTATACCACGGCCATTTTAGTAGCCGATACTGAACGGGAATCCATAACGATGTTACGCCTCACCCTCCTTATAAATGTGATCGTGGCGGTTTCAGTTTCGGTACTCTTAATTTTTACCAGGGTGCCATTACTCGGTTTTTTAAATGCCAGCCCTTCTTTTTATTATACCGTATGGCTGGTACCGCTTACGGTTTTATTAATGGGTATCAATACCGCTTTTACACAATGGGCATACCGGTTTAAGCAGTTTAAACGGGTAGCGGTAAACCGGATGGCACAGGCTGTAGTTACCATGATATGCCAGACCGCTTTCGGGTTATGGTTTAAAAATATACAGGGCCTTATTACCGGGTTTTGCATTGGCCAGTTAATTGCATCCTGTATTTTGGCATACCGTTGTTTACATAACGACCGGCAATTGTTACTGCCGGTACCGCACGGGGAGTTAAAAAAAGATGCCGTTAAGTACAAACTTTTTTTCAGGTTTCAAACGCCTGCCGATATCATTAATGTTTTTACACAGCAGCTGCCCAGCTTCCTGTTGTCGAAGTTTGCAGCTTCACCCGCCGACCTGGGTTATTATGGCCAGGCGTACAGGCTGATCGTGGC
>JAYTOF010000098.1:0-1680 GCA_043747955.1 Chitinophagaceae bacterium | reverse complement strand
TTTGATACGCCGTCCTCTTCCCATAAACTATCAATTTTATAATCGATGGTTTTAGTTGTGCTTACCCAATATTCTTTATACCAATCCAGTTGAATGCCGCTTACATCTTCGGCAACCCTCATCAAATCATTTGCATTTGGATGTTTAAAGCGCCATTTATTATAATACTCCAGTAAAATTTTATCCCTTACTTCTGCACCAACAATGTAACCCAGTTGCTCCATAAATACTTCGCCTTTAGAATAAGCTGCTACACTGTAACCGTAATTTGAGTTGTAATGATCACTGTGTGTAGTCATAGGTTCTTCAAACCCACTTTTTGCCAGGCCAAAATAACCGAAGTAAGCGCCACTATGATCTTCAGGAGTAGTTTCAACTATCTCTTTTAAATTTTTGTTGTTTGGATTGTTTAGTAATGCTTCCCTGTATCCCTGTAATGCAGATTTATTATCATAAAATTTTGAAACCAGGTCTTCGGCATAACTGGTAAAACCTTCGTCCATCCAGGCATACATAGCTTCGTTGGTGCCCAGCATCATCTGGTACCAGCTGTGCAACCACTCATGAAAAACGGTCCCCAACCCCGGGCCAACCAATAGTGTAGCCATTGGATATTCCATTCCGCCATCTCCACCCTGTATAAATGAATATTGAGGATAGGGGTACTTACCAAAGTTTTTTTCAATAAAAGGTAAAGCCTTTGCAGCTGCGGTAAGTACGGTTGCCCATGCCGAATCATTTTTTAGATCGTTCTCTTTGTAATTATAAATAGAATGTAAAACAGGGCCGCCATTCGGCATTTTATAAACCAGGTGTTTATAATCAGGATCGGCACACCATACAAAATCATGAATATTCTGCCCCACAAAATGCCAGCTCCGTTTTGGTTTATTGGTTGGTTTCAAATCTGTACCGGGTATATCGTAGCCCCAGCCAATTTCATTGGCATTCATTAATACGCCTGTACCGCCAAGTTTGTACGATTTTTCAATATTGATGGTTACATCAAAATCGCCCCAAACACCATAAAATTCCCTGGCAACATACGGTGTGGGATGCCAGCCTTCATTATCATACTCACACAGTTTGGGATACCATTGGCTCATACTGTACCTTACACCGGTTGTTGGGTTATCTCTTCCGCTGCGGCGTATCTGCAAAGGAACCTGTGCTTCAAATTCCATATCAAAAACAACTTTGGTTTTTACTGCAATGGGTTTGGTTAAATTTACTTCCAGTATAGTTTCGTGATATTTAAATGGCTGGGGAACCCCGTTCATTTTTAAGGAAATTATTTTTTGATAGCCAATTTCATCCGGCTTCAGATTTACAATACGGTCTTTAACCCTGCCATCCCAATCGGGCCTGCCATTTACCAAAACCTTACCCAGCTCCCGGCTTCTTACATCCATATTGCTGTTTGGCTGAAATGCATTAAAGTACAAATGATAAAACACTTTATTTAAAGCAACCGGGGAATTATTACTGTACTCCAGTTTTTGTTTACCGGTAAACCGGTTTGTAGTAACATCCATATCAATATTCATATTATACTTAACAGCCTGCTGCCAGTACTGAGCTGAGCCGAAGTATCCGGGTTGAGCAAACAAACATGTGGCAATACTGAATGTTGCAAAAAATAAGATAATTGATTTCTTCATGTAATAAAATTTATAGCGG
>JAYTOF010000097.1:0-3865 GCA_043747955.1 Chitinophagaceae bacterium | reverse complement strand
TGCGCAAAAAATAATTAATAAAAATCCTTTTGGCCTGCCCAACAGGCTCTGGGAGTTCTTATTAAAATACTCCGAAGTGAATACAGAAAGGAGATGGACAGACTTGCCGGCTAAAGAAGCAAACAAACTTATAAAAAATTTATGTTGCTGTGAATTTGATGTAAAAGGAAAAACAACTTTCAAAGAAGAGTTTGTCACCGCTGGTGGTATTAAGTTGAACGAGATTGACCACAATACAATGATGAGTAAAAAAATCCCAAACCTTTTTTTTGCCGGTGAAGTAATGGATGTGGATGGAATAACCGGCGGGTTTAATTTTCAACATGCCTGGACGAGTGGATATATTGCCGCCAAAGCAATAGCTTCGTCACAATCTTTATAAATAATATCACTATTTAAAGTAAATAACAGGATGCAAATCAGTATAATTATTCCAACGTACAGAGAAGAGGAAAGCATCGGCAAATTAATAAACTATCTGAAAGAAAATGGGAATGGGATGATAGCAGAAATTATTATATCGGATGGAGGAAGTGATGATGCAACAGTACAACTGGCGTTGAATGCAGGTGCTAAAGTGATTGTGTCACCGCAAAAAGGTCGTGGTGCACAAATGAACTATGGTGCTTCTATTGCAACGGGTGACATTTTATATTTTGTTCATGCAGATGTACTGCCACCCAAATCTTTTACCACGGATATTTTTAAAGCAGTAAATGATGGCTACGATTTTGGCCGCTACTTTATGAAGTTTGACAGTAAAAAATGGTATCTGCGAATTAATGCATTTTTTACCCGGTTTGATTTTTTTGTTTGCTATGGTGGCGACCAGACACTTTTTATAACCAAACAATTATTTGATAAAACTGGTGGCTTTAATAGTGATATGCGTATCATGGAAGATTTTGAATTTACCAAAAGAGCAAGAAAGAAAGGCCGTTACAGGATTTTTAAAAAAGGCGCATTGATTTCTGCCCGTAAGTATGACACCAATAGTTGGTGGCAGGTACAAATGGCGAATAAAAAAATTGTCAGCATGTATAAAAAAGGAGCCAACCAGCAGGAGATGGTAGATATGTATAAAAAAATGATCAGCAATCGCTAAAATTATACTCTTTCCCGATACGTAAATAACAGTATTGCAATGAAACCTATTATCAGCGGCATACAACAGGTGGGGATTGGTGTTTCCAATGCTGAAGAAGCCTTTTCCTGGTATAGAAAATGTTTTGGTACCGATATAGTTGTTTTTAAAGATGCTGCCACTGCATCGCTGATGCAGCAATATACCGGTAATAAACCTCATGATAGGTTTGCTATTCTCGCCATGAACCTGCAGGGAGGCGGTGGTTTTGAATTTTGGCAATACACCAGCCGCACACCATCAGTACCGGCTACTCCAATACAATTAGGAGACTTTGGTATTTTTTCAGTAAAAATAAAAAGCAGAGATGTAAGTGCTGCTTATGAATATTACTTGCAACAGGGACTAAAGTTACTTTCTAAGCCATCCAAAAATCCGACAGCAGTAGAACATTTTTTTCTTCAAGACCCTTATGGAAATATTTTTGAAGTAGTGGAAGACCAGAATTGGTTTAGTAAAAACACACATCCTACCGGTTCGGTTTGCGGTATTACTGTGGGTGTATCGTCAATGGAGAAGTCAATTGCTTTTTATCAAACTATTCTTGGATATGATAAATGTATTTATAAAGGGGAAGGCAGGTATGACGATTGGAAAGAGATACCAGGAGGACAACATCATTTTAAAAGGGTTTTGTTGGGACATAGCCGGAAACAGTCAGGTGCTTTTTCAAAACTGCTTGGGCCAACCTATGTGGAGCTGGTAGAAGTAACCGACCGTAAAGCAGCAAAAATATATAATAACCGCTACTGGGGCGACCCCGGTTTTATTCATGTCTGTTACGACATCAATGGTATGGAAGAACATGAGCAACTTTGTTTTGACACCGGTTATCCATTAACCGTCAACAGCCAAAACAGTTTTGATATGGGCAATGCTGCCGGGCATTTTGCCTATAACGAAGACCCGGACGGCACACTTATTGAATATGTAGAAACACATAAAGTACCGGTTGTAAAAAAACTGGGACTGTACTTAAATTTAAAAAACAGAAAACCAGAAAAGCAGTTGCCCGACTGGATGATTCGTTGCCTTTCATTCAGCAGGGTAAAAAAATAACCCCGTTGTTTATACTATATCTTTACTTTGATATGTTGCATTACTCAGTTATATTATGTTTCCTGGTTTTATCAACTACCCTCTCTGCTCAGGAAAGACTTTCTCCAAAAGAATTCAGAAAGAAATTTGATAACTCCACCGATGCCTTGCTGCTTGATATAAGAACTCCCGAAGAAACCGCAAAAGGCTACCTGAAAGGTGCGGTGTTCATGGATTTTTATGATTCATCATTTAAGGAACAGGTGGCTACTATTGATAAGGATAAGCCGGTGTTTGTTTACTGTGCTATCGGAGGCCGCAGTTGGGATGCTGCAAAGATTATGCAGGAGATGGGCTTTAAAAATGTGTACGACCTGAAAGGCGGTATCATTGTCTGGAAAATAAAAAACTATCCTTTTATAAAATTGAAAAGCGATTCAGCCCGGCAGGGGATGAATAAGATGGAATTTGAAAAAATGATTGCTGCCAGGCCATTAACCTTTGTTGATTTTTATGCTCCTTGGTGCGGCCCCTGTAAAATAATGGTGCCTGCATTAGAAAGGATTGAACAGGAAATGAAAGACAGTGTGCTGGTAGTAAAAATAAATGCCGATGAAAACCTGCAACTGATGAAAGATTATGGATTAAAAGCATTGCCGTATATTATGGTGTTGCAGGGGACAAAAATTTTATTCCGCCAGGAAGGTTTTATGAGTGAGGATGATATGAAAGCAACTATCCGGAAATATTATAGGGGGCAATAATTACATCTATTTTCCCCTGAACCACATAGGCATTTAGAAACATAGGTTTTCACATAGAAATTTATCTATGTGTCTTTCTTCTTTGTGTACTATGTGACTATGTGGTTAAGCATTCAATTCTTTAATGCAGGCTTCCAATAAATCACTCAGCACTTTATCTGATTTACCGGCCACTTCAATTATCTCTGCAATATTAACGGGCTTTAAATTCTCCGGGTCGCATTCATCGGTGATAACAGAAATGGCTGCACATTTAATTCCACACTGATTAGCGACAATCACTTCAGGCACGGTACTCATACCCACCATATCAGCCCCGGTGGAGCGGAGCCAACGGTATTCTGCTTTTGTTTCTAAGTTTGGCCCCATTACAGAAACATAAGTTCCTTTTTTGATAATAGTATTTTGCGACGCAGCATTCTTTTCGATTAACTGCATTAGTTTTTTATCATACGGTTCACTCATATCCACAAACCGCTGACCAAATGCAGGGTCACTCAATCCACGAAGTGGATTATCGGGTAGCATATTAATATGGTCTTCCAGCAAAATCAAATCACCCTTTTTGTAAGAAGATTTCATGCCACCTGCCGCATTACTTAAAAAAAGATATTGCACTCCCAATGTCTTCATCACCCGTATGGGAAAAGTTATTTGCTGCATGCTGTATCCTTCGTAGTAATGAAAGCGGCCCTGCATGGCTATTACTTTTGTTAAACCAATATTTCCAAAAATCAAGTTGCCTTTGTGAAATTCAACTGTGGCCTCAGGAAAGTTTGGTATACCTGAATACGGTATGGAAATTGGATTTTCAATTTTCTCTGCCATTGCTCCGAGGCCAGTGCCCATTACAATACCAACCGTAGGCTGAACAAACCCCGATGCGCTTAAGAATGCGGCTGTTTCTGTTATTTTTTCA